>JAGRLZ010000057.1 GCA_020441545.1 Xanthobacteraceae bacterium
GCTACGCCTCGGCCGCGACCGCGCTGAAGGCGACGCTGGCGTGAGGCGGGGCGCCTGAGATCTGCTGTTGCCGGACGGATGCGCGTTTGGCGCGCCGCGCCGGCCCGATTTGGTCATTGGCGGGGGCCGGGATGAGGTATATGTACCCCACATGACCACCTTCCTGAGCAATTTCCTGCTGCCGCTGGCCCTTGCCGCCGTTGCGCTCGTGCTGTTGATGGGGCTCATCAACATGATGCGCGGCGGGTCACCGAATCGATCGCAGAAGCTGATGCGGGCGCGGGTTCTGTTGCAGTTCGTCGCGATCGTCATTGCCATGGTGGCGATCTGGGCCTTGGGGCGATGAATTTCGGGCAGATGAACTTCGGGCGGATGAATATTGGGCCGATGAATTTCGGGCCGGCGCTTTTCAGTTCGGGACGCTGATGGTTACGCTCAATCGCATCTACACCCGCACCGGCGACGACGGCACCACCGCGCTCGGCAGCGGCGAGCGCCGGGCCAAGTACGACCTCCGCGTCGCGGCTTACGGAACCGTCGACGAGACCAATGCGGCAATCGGCGTGGCGCGGCTGCATGTGGCGGATACGCCCGCGATCGACGCCATGCTCGGACGCATCCAGAACGACCTGTTCGATCTCGGGGCCGACCTCGCGGTGCCCGAGCGCGAGGGCAAGGCCGAGCGGCTGCGCGTGGTCGCCGCCCAGGTGGAGCGGCTGGAGCGCGACATCGACACGCTGAACGCCGATCTGGCGCCGCTGACCTCGTTCATCCTGCCCGGCGGCTCGCCCGCCGCGGCGCATCTGCACGTCGCGCGCACGATATGCCGCCGCGCGGAACGGGTGATGGTGGAACTCGCGGACCGGCCGGACGAGCGCGTCAGCCCGGCGGCGATCCAGTACGTCAACCGGCTGTCGGATTTCCTGTTCGTGGCGGGGCGCGCGGTGAACGGCAACGGGGCGCGGGACGTGCTCTGGGTGCCGGGCCAGAACCGCTGACCCGACGCCGGTCCGTCCACCGGCTTCTCACGCTTCGCCGGTGTCGGAATGCCGCCAATCGGGCTGGCCGTTGACCCGGATTGGCGGGCGATCTAGGTTCCGCGCTGAGCCGATAAAGCGGGTGCGGCGGATTCTCCGGGATGCGCCGCGCCGATGGTCATGATTGTTTCCAACACTCATCAGCTTAACACGAAAGAGGATCGATGAAGGTTCTGGTGCCGGTAAAGCGCGTTGTCGATTACAACGTGAAGGTCCGCGTCAAGGGCGACGGATCGGGCGTTGAACTCGCCAACGTGAAGATGTCGATGAACCCCTTCGACGAGATCGCCGTCGAGGAGGCGCTGCGCCTGAAAGAAGCGGGCAAGGCGACCGAGGTCGTGGTGGTGTCGATCGGGCCGCAGCAGGCGACCGAAACGCTGCGCACCGGACTTGCGATGGGCGCCGACCGCGGCATCCTGGTCAAGGCCGAGGGCAATGTCGAGCCGCTCGCCGTCGCCAAGCTTTTGAAGGCGGTGGTCGATGCCGAGCAGCCGGGCCTTGTCATCCTCGGCAAGCAGGCGATCGACGACGACTCGAACCAGACCGGCCAGATGCTGGCGGCGCTGCTGGGCTGGTCGCAGGCGACCTTCGCCTCCAAGCTCGAGGTCGACGGCTCGGACGTCCAGGTCACCCGCGAAATCGACGGCGGCCTGCAGACCATCAAGCTGAAGGGACCGGCGATCGTCACCACCGATTTGCGCCTCAACGAGCCGCGCTACGCCAGCCTTCCCAACATCATGAAGGCGAAGAAGAAGCCGATCGACGAAAAGAGCGCCGCCGACCTCGGCGTCGACCTCACCCCCCGTCTCGAAATCGTCAAGACCGCCGAGCCCGAAGGCCGCAAGGCCGGCGTCAAGGTCAAGGACGTCGCCGAGCTGGTGTCGAAACTCAAGAATGAAGCCGGGGTTATCTGATGACGACGCTGCTGATTGCCGAACACGACAACAACGCGTTGAAGGACGCGACCGCCAAGGCGCTGACCGCGGCGGCCGAACTCGGCGCCGACGTCCATGTGCTGGTCGCCGGCGAGAACGCCAAGGGCGCGGCCGATGCCGCCGCCAAGCTGAATGGCGTCGGCAAGGTGCTGCTGGCGGATAATGCGGCCTACGCGCATGATCTCGCCGAGCCGCTTGCCGCGCTGATCGTGTCGTTGGCGCCGAACTACGACGCCTTCGTCGCGCCCGCGACCTCGCGCTTCAAGAACGTGATGCCGCGCGTCGCGGCGCTGCTCGACGTGATGCAGGTGTCCGAGATCACCAAGGTGGTCGCGCCCGACACCTATGAGCGGCCGATCTATGCCGGCAATGCGATCCAGACCGTGAAGTCGAAGGACGCCAAGAAGGTCATCACGGTGCGCACCTCGACCTTCGCCGCCACCGGCGACGGCGGCAGCGCGGCGGTGGAGACCGTCGCGGCGGCGGCCGATCCGGGGCTGTCGAGCTTCGTCGGCGAGGAGGTGGCGAAGAGCGACCGCCCCGAACTGACCTCGGCGAAGATCATCGTCTCCGGCGGCCGCGCCATGCAGAGCCGCGAGAACTTCACCAAGTACATCGAGCCGCTGGCGGACAAGCTCGGCGCCGGCGTCGGCGCCTCGCGCGCCGCGGTCGATGCCGGCTACGCGCCGAACGACTGGCAGGTCGGCCAGACCGGCAAGGTGGTGGCGCCGGAGCTGTACATCGCCATCGGCATTTCCGGGGCGATCCAGCATCTCGCCGGCATGAAGGACTCCAAGGTGATCGTCGCGATCAACAAGGACGAGGACGCGCCGATCTTCCAGGTCGCGGATTACGGGCTGGTGGCCGATCTCTACCAGGCCGTGCCGGAACTGACCGACGAACTCGGCAAGCTCGGTCGCTGACCGGGATGCGCCGCGCCGGCGGCAGCCGGCCGGCGGGCGTTGACGCAAGCGGGACGAGGGCGGGATGAGGACACGTGTGGAGCGGTTTTCCGTCCACATCCCGCTTCCGGGATAGAGGAGCGATCACGCGCATGGTTCTGGATCTGTCCGATCCGAAGCCGTTGTGATCTGAAGCGTTTTCGAGCGAACTGGATACCGCTTTGCGTAAAGAAAACGCGTTAAAACAAGGGTATAGAGCCCCGTTCCGATTCTGTCGGAACGGAAATGGCTCTAAAGTCTGATTCAACGGCGTTGGGACAGGCTCTAGTCTTTCTCGTTGAATCTGCGAAACGGCATTGCCGGCCTGAGACATGAACTCCCGCCGGTGATTTGGGACAAAGTGGCACGCCGCGATATGCGCGGGCAGCCGGGACGGGATGAGATTATGGCGGTGGAAATCAAGAACGTCGGCGTGATCGGCTCCGGCCAGATGGGCAACGGCATCGCGCATGTCGCCGCGCTCGCCGGTTACAACGTGATGCTCAACGATATCTCGTCCGATCGCCTGAAGTCGGCGATGGCGACCATCAACGGCAATCTCTCCCGCCAGGTATCCCGCAAGGTCATCACCGAGGCGGCGCACAAGGCGGCGCTGGAGCGCATCGTCGCCAGGGAATCGCTCGACGAACTGGCCGACTGCGACCTGGTGATCGAGACCGCGGTGGAGAAGGAAGACGTCAAGCGCAAGATCTTCCACGATCTCTGCGCGATCCTGAAGCCGGAAGCGATCATCGGCTCCAACACCTCGTCGATCTCGATCACGCGGCTGGCGGCCTCGACCGACCGGCCGGAGCGCTTCATCGGCATTCATTTCATGAATCCGGTGCCGGTGATGGAGCTGGTCGAACTGGTGCGCGGCATCGCCACCGAGGACGCGACCTTCGATATCGTGCGCGACTTTGTCACCTCGCTCGGCAAGCAGGTCGCCGTGTCGGAGGACTTCCCGGCCTTCATCGTCAACCGCATCCTGCTGCCGATGATCAACGAGGCGATCTACACGCTGTATGAGGGCGTCGGCAATGTCGAGGCGATCGATGCCGCGATGAAGCTTGGCGCGCATCACCCGATGGGGCCGCTGGAACTGGCGGATTTCATCGGCCTCGATACCTGCCTGTCGATCATGCAGGTGCTGCACGACGGCCTGTCGGATTCCAAGTACCGGCCCTGTCCGCTGCTGGTGAAATATGTCGAGGCCGGCTGGCTCGGCCGCAAGACCCAGCGCGGCTTCTACGACTATCGCGGCGAGACGCCGGTGCCGACCCGCTGAGTCGTTTTTCCTGCGTGAGTTCTGAGCTGACCGTCATGCCCGCGCAGGCGGGCATCCAGTAACCCCTGCCTGCATGAGAGAAACGCGCGCCGGCGTTTACTGGATCGCCCGGTCAAGCCGGGCGATGACGCCTCGCAAATACGACCATACTCCGTTAACCGCGCCCCATTATAGCTGGGCCATAGGGCACGATGCGGAGCACGACACATGGATATGAGCCTGGTCAGCGCCGCCGTCGGCATGATGGCCGCCAATACCCGGTCGCAGATCGCGACCCGGGTGACCAGGATGAATCTCGATCAGGAGGCGCAGGTACTGCAACTGCTTGCGCCGCCGCAGCCCGCGCCGGCCGCGAACAATGCGCCGGGCGTCGGCGGGCTGCTCGACGTCAGCGTCTGACCCCGGCGATCGCGGGGCGCGCGTGGTCAGGCCGCGACCGGCGTCATCCAGCCGATGCCCGCGCCGCCCGGCAGCGTCAGGATCGCCAGCCGCCCGACATCCGGCACATCGAAGATCGGCTTCATCAGTTCGGCGCCTGCAGCGACCGCCTTCTGCACCCGCGCATCGACATCGTCGACCACCAGATACGGCATCCAGTTGTCCGGCATGGACTCGAATCCCGGGCCGCTCACTTCATAGATGCCGCCGACCGGCGCGCCATCCATCGTCGCGACCCAGTATGTGCCGCCGTCCGCCAGCGGCCGCGCTTCGTAGTCCCAGCCGATCTGCTCGCGATAGAACCGCTTCGCGCGCGCGGCGTCGCGGGTGACGAGTTCGTTCCAGTTGAAATGGCCATGCGGTGTCATTGTCGTGCTCCTCCATGGTTAGAGCGTTTTCGAGCGAAGTGGGGACCGGACGGAAATGGCTCTGGCGGTTCGGAACGATACGATGGTTTGCAAGCCGGCATAGATCATCCGCCTGCATGGCGCCCGGAATGACGTCAGAGCGTTTTTCAACGGCCTGCCAACCGTCACGCGAACAGGCGTTCGAGCTTGTCGAGCGTGCCGCTCCAGCCGCGTTCGTGGCCGTCGCACGCGGCCTGGTCGAAGAACCTGGCGTGGTTGAGCGACAACAGCGTGCCGTCGCCGTCCGGCCGCAGCGTCACGGTGACGACGGATTCGCGCTCCGGCGTGGTGTGCCAGGCCCAGGTGAAGACGAGGCGCTGGTCCGCCACCACCTCGCGATAGTGGCCGCCGACCTGATGCTGCTCGCCGTCCTCGGTGCGAAAGCGGATGCGATAGCTGCCGCCGACGCGCACGTCCATCTCGGCCTCCACCGAGCCGGCGGCGGTGTGGGCAGGCCCGAACCAGCGGACTATCTTGTCCGGGTCCGTCCACGCGGCGAAGACTTTCGCGGGCGCGGCGTTGAGCCGGCGGTTGAGGGTGAGGCTGGGCTGGGTGAGCACGGGTCTTCCTCCACGAATGCGGCGAGGCGGTCGAGCTGTTCGGTCCAGAAGCGCTGGTAGCGGCTGAGCCAGTTCATGGCGTCTTCCATCGGCCCCGGCGTCAGGCGGCAGGTCACGGTGCGGCCGGTCTTGCTGCGCGCGATCAGGCCGGCGTCGGACAGCACGTCGAGATGCTTCATCACCGCCGGCAGCGACATCGGCAGCGGCTTCGCCAGCTCGCTGACGCTGAGGCTGTCGCGGCCCTCGAGCTGCGCCAGCAGGGCGCGGCGGGTCGGGTCCGCGATCGCGGCGAAGGTCTTGTCGAGCGTGGTGCCGGGCCGGCCGGGTAAATAGTAAACCATATGGTTAAGTATAAGCCGACCCGAACCCGCGTCAAGGGGCGATTGCACCGCTGGCGCCATCTTCGTCATGGCGAGGCGCGCCCGGATCGGCGCCGAAGGCGCGTTCACGCGCATCCTCGACGCGCCATGGCGCCGTGTGGGCACGGGCTCCGCGACGAAGCGATCCAGTCTCGTTCGAGTGGCTTGGGATTGCTTCGTGGAGCCTGTGCTCGGGCGACGCGGAGCGTTGACCCGAATGCTCGCAACGAACGGATAATGCTGGCGGGTGTCTACGGCCCGAGCGACGCCCGGATCAGCTTGACGGCATCGTCGCTGTCCCATTCGGCGGGGCCGGCGATGTGGCCGATCCGGCAGCCCCTGCCGTCGATCAGCACCGAGGTCGGCATCCC
>JAGRLZ010000058.1 GCA_020441545.1 Xanthobacteraceae bacterium
ACGCGCGTGATGCCGCCACCGCCAACCGTGCCGACATTCATGGTCACGCCTTCGCGCAACTTGCATTCCTCGCCGATCTCGAGGCGGGTCGGCTCGCCGCGATAGGCCAGCGACTGCGGCGCGGTGCCGAGCGACACGAACGGCGATATCTCGCAGCGCGCGCCGAGTGTCGTATGGCCGGCGACATGCACATGCGCGTCGAGGCGGCAGCCTTCGCCGATCACGACATGCGGGCCGATCACGCAATAGGGGCCGATCACGGCGCCGTCGCCGATCACCGCGCCGTCCGCGATCCGCGCGGTCGGATCAATCTTGCTCATATAAGGGCTCTTTTCCGACTGAATGGACGCATCGTCCATCGTACCCCTGTCATTCCGGAATACGCCTTCTTCAGGCGCAGGCCCGGAATCCAACGCCTGGCGGTGATTGTGGATTCCAGGCTCGCTCGCGCAAGGCTCGCGCCCCGGAATATCAGAGTTGAAGCAGCTCAACTCAAAGGGCTCTCACCGATGTATCACTTCTATCCGTCAATCGGTCAGCATGGCGCCGACATCGGCCTCGGCGACCGTGACGCCATTGACCTTGGCATCGCCGTGAAACCACCACATGGCCTTGCGGCGGCCGATGTTCTTCAGATGATACTCGATGGTGTCGCCCGGCATCACCGGCTTGCGGAACTTGCACTTGTCGATGGTGAGGAAATACACCGCGCGCGGCTTGACGCCGTCGCCGGCGGCGCGGATGCCGATCACACCCGCCGTCTGCGCCATCGCCTCCACCATCAGCACGCCCGGATAGACCGGCCGCTCGGGGAAGTGACCGAGGAACGGCGGCTCGCTAATGGTGACGTTCTTGATGCCGACGCCGCTGTAGTCAGCGCGGATGTCGACCACCTTGTCGATCAGCAGGAACGGATAGCGATGCGGCAATGTCTTGAGGATGGTGTTGATATCAACGGTCTCGATAACGATTGGCGATTCCATCACTCCTGCCCCTTGCCCTTGGCGCCGCTGGGGCGCGAATCCCGTGCCGTGCCGGCCAATCGCTCCACCGCCAGGATCTCGCGAAACCACTGCTTGGTCGGACGGGCGATGATACCGCCCCACCGCGCATTGGGCGGAATGTCGTCCTTGACGCCGGCCATTGCGGCGACCTGCGCGCCATCGCCGATGTGAATGTGGTTGTTGAGCCCCACCTTGGCGCCCAGCGCGACGTTGTTGCCGATGGTGAGACTGCCGGCGAGCCCGCATTGCGCCGCGATCAGCGAATGCCGGCCGATGGTGACGTTATGGCCGACCTGCACCTGGTTGTCGATCTTGGTGCCCTCCCCGATCACCGTGTCGCGCAGGCTGCCGCGATCGATGGTGGTGCCGGCGCCGATCTCGACATCGTTCTGGATCAATACGCGGCCGGTCTGCGGCACCTTGACGTGGCCGGTCCCGGCAAAAACGAAGCCATAGCCGTCCTGCCCAAGGTGGCAGCCGGGATGGATCAGCACGTTGTTGCCGATCAGCGTATAGTGGATCGTGCAGTTCGGGCCGATGTTGCAGTCGCGCCCGATCCTGACGCCGGAGCCGATCACCGCCCCCGCCCCGATGACGGTGCCGCTGCCGATCTCGACGTCGGGCCCGATCACCGCGTGCGGATCGACGGTCACGCCGTCTTCAAGCCGTGCCGCGGGATCGACGATCGCCGTCGGCGCAATGCCGGAGGTGCCGCAGGACGAGCCCGGACGCAGCGCATCCTCGTGAATCCGCCGCGCCAGATCAACGAAGGTTCTGAAGGGATTGCCGACCCGCAGCACCGCGACATGCGCCGGTACCCGCGCCTCGAAGCGCGCATTGACCAGGCAGGCGCCAGCGTGGGTGCGCGCGAGCTGATCGGCATATTTGAGATTGTCGAAAAACGTCAGGTGCATCGGGCCGGCCTCGTCAAGAGACGCCAGCCCGGTGATGACATGAGCCCCGCGTGCGGGATCGACAAGATGCGCCTCCGTCAGCGCGGCGATATCGGCCAGCGATGACGGAGGCGGTTTTCTGAAGAACGACGGCTGAGCCATGCCACCCGCTACCATCCGGTTGGTTGGCGACGCGAACCTCGGATCCGGGAGCTAGAGCCATGTCCGTTCCGATTAAATCGGAACGGGGCTCCATATCCCTGTTTCAACGCGTTTTCCTTGCGCGAACCGGTACCCACTTCGCTCGAAAACGCTCTAGAATTTGGTGCCGCCGCCGAACCTGAACTCCTGCACCTGATCGTACTTACCCTTCGTCAGGGGCACAGCATAGTCGAAGCGCAGCGGTCCGAACGGAGACTGCCAGATCAGGCCGACACCGACCGAGGTCCGCACCACGCTGCTGTCGTCGAACTGCAGGCCGGTGCAGGTTCCGGGCGACGTGCCGGTGGCCGGCATACAACCCGCCGTATTGACTTCGCCGGTCGCGGCCCACGACGTCGGCCCCTTGTATCCGGTGAGCTGGCCGGCGTCCGCGTAGATCGCCCCCTTCAGGCCGACCTCCTTGGGCAGGAACCAGAACGGCATCTGCAATTCGACCGAGGCGCCCCAGTACTGGGTGCCGCCGAGCGCGTCGCCGGTGCCACCGAGGTAGTAGTTGGTGATGTCACGCGGCCCGATGCCCATCGGGGCGAAACCACGCACCAGATTCGGCCCCATCTGGAAATTGTCGAGCATACGCAGACCCTTGCTGCCGACCTGGTTCATGATGCCGCCCTGCAGGTGGATGATTCCGACGATATCGGACACCAGCGGGGTGTAGTACTTGGCATCAATGGTGGACTTCAGATAGCTGACATCGCCGCCGACGCCGGCAAAATCCTGCCTCCAGTCGACCAGCAGGCCATCGGTCGGATTCTTGTTGTTGTCGAGCGTGTTGTAGGTGAGCGTGTAGCCGACCATCGAGGTCCAGGTCGGACCGCCCGCCAGTTCGCGCCGGACCGGCAGCGAGGCTTCGCTGTCGCTGTAGCAGCCGAGGGTGCCATACTGCGCGACCAAAGCAGCCTGATTACCAGACCCCGCCATGTAAGCAGGCGAAGGATAGAATCCGGCACCAGGAATATTGTTACAGTTGCGCAGGCTCGCCGGCAGCGAGATTTCCTGCCGGTACGCCGAATAGCGCAACTGAAGCGACAGATCCTCGCGGAGCTGGAAGCCGAGACGCGGGCTGATGCCGAACGTCTTCACGTCGTACGAGATATAGCGGTTGGCCAACTGCTCGCGGCTGTACAGGTCGACGCCGAGCGCGACCCGGTAATCGAGCAGATACGGTTCGACGAACGACAGCGAATAGCCGCGCGCATACTGGCCGTACTGCACCGACGCCTTGGCGAACAGGCCGCGGCCGAGGAAGTTGCGTTCGGAAATACTGACCTCGGCAAGCGCACCGTCGGTGGTCGAGTAGCCGCCGGAAACCGAGAAGTCGCCGGTCGATTTCTCCTCGAGGTTCACCACCAGAATGACGCGGTCGCTGGAGGAGCCAGGCTCGGTGGTGATCTTGACGCTCTTGAAGAAGTCGAGGTTCTTCAGGCGGCGCTCGGCGCGATCCACCAGCGCACGGTTGTAGGCGTCGCCTTCCGAAATGTCGAACTCGCGGCGGATCACGTAGTCGCGGGTGCGGGTGTTGCCGCGGACATCGATACGCTCGATGTAGGTGCGCGGCCCCTCGTCGATCGAAAAGGTGATGGCGACGGTGTGCTTCTCGAAGTCGCGCTCGCCGCGCGGCCGCACCACGGCGAAGGCATAGCCACGCCGCGCCGTCTCGATCTGCATCTCCTCGACCGACTTCTCCAGCGCCTCGGCGTTATAGACCGAGCCGACCGACACGCGCGAGAAGCTCGCCAGCGAGCGACCGTCGAGGGTCGCGATCGACGAGCGGTAGTCCACCGAGCCGACGCGATACTGCTGGCCTTCCTCGATCTTGAAGGTGACGAGGAAGCCCTTCTGGGCGGGGTCGTATTCGGTCAGCGCGGCCACCACCTGGATGTCGGCATAGCCGTGCTTGAGGTAGTAGCGGCGAATCAGGTCGCGGTCCGCCTCGACCCGGTCCGGGTCATAGACGTCGCCGGACGACAGGAAGCTCAGCAGGTTCGACTCATGTGTCTTGATGACGTCCTTGAGGCGATAATCCGAGAACACATGATTGCCGATGAAGGTGATCGACTTGACGCCGGTCTTCTGGCCCTCGGTGATGACGAACACCAGATCGACGCGGTTGTTCGGCTGCTGGATCATCTGCGGGTCGACGCGAACGTCGTAGCGCCCTGCCCGGCGATAGATCTCGGTGATGCGCAACACATCGGACTGCACCATCGGGCGCGACAGCGTCCCGCGCGGCTTGCTCTGGATTTCCGCCGAAAGCTGCTCGTCCTTGATCTTCTTGTTGCCCTCGAAGGCGACACGGTTGATGACCGCGTTCTCGATCACCGACACCACGAGGCGTCCGCCGGCATGATTGATCCGCACATCCTGGAACAGGCCGGTCTGGATCAGCGCCTTCAGGCCGTCGTCGATGCTGGCCTGGTCGAGCCGGCCGCTCGGGCCGGGCTTGAAGTAGGAGCGGATGGTTTCGGCCTCGACGCGCCGGTTGCCCTCGACCACGATCGACTGCGCCGCCGCGGGCGTCGCGGCCAGCACAGTCCCCAACGTCGCCGCGCAAGGCATGGCAATCATGAAAAGAACGGCAAGAAGACCGTTCCTGAGACCCCGCATTCCAACTCTCATGCGCCACGCGCCCTTATTCATTCCACTGCCCGGTGCCCCCCGGCCGCCGGACAGATTCCTTCACAGTTGCTCCGCTTGTAGCCAATTTTGCCAGAGTGGCAAACGCTCTTTCGCGGCGCATTTCCAATTTCAATCCAAGACGTTGCCTATTGGCCACGCCCGTCCCGCCGCCTCACGACGAAGCCAGGTGCAGGATGTCGTTATAGGTTGCGAACACCATCAGCATCAGCACCAGCGCAAGGCCGATGCGGAATCCCATTTCCTGCGCCTGCTCGGACAGCGGACGGCCGCGAACCGCCTCGATGGCATAGAACAAAAGGTGACCTCCATCGAGCAGCGGCACCGGGAACAGGTTCAAAAGCCCGATCGATACCGACAGAACCGCCGCCAGATGGATCAGCGCGGACATTCCGACAGTCGCGACCTGACCGGATATCTGCGCGATTCGGATCGGCCCGCCAACCTGGTCGGCGGCTTCCCGTCCCGAAAACACGCCGCCGATATAGGCCAGCGTCCGGTCGATCACGAACCAGGTCTCCTTGGCGCCCAGCCACAGCGCGGTGGCAGGATCAACCTTCTCGACCAGCACGTCGCCGGGCGCATTCGACCGGGTGATGCCGAGGACGCCGATCTTGTGGGCATTGCCGAAGCCGTCCTTGACCTCTTTCAGTTCGGGACGGGCCTGGAGCGTGACGGTGGAAGCGCCCCGCTTGACGGTGAAATTGAGCAATTCCCCGGCATCGACGCTGACGATGCGCTGCATGTCGCTGAAATTGCCGATCTTGCTGCCGTTGATGGTGAGCACGAGATCGCCGCTTTTGAAGCCCGCGGCTTCCGCCGCGCTGCCGGCGATCACCTTGTCGACCCGCGGCGTGGCGTTGGGCCGGCCGAACATCGTGAACAGTCCGGCGAAGATCACGATCGCGAGAATGAAATTGGCAATCGGCCCGGCAGCCACGATGGCGGCGCGCGGCCCGACCTTCTTGTGGTGGAAGCTGCCCTCCCGCTCCTCGGCGGTCATCGAATCCAGCGTCGAGGCGGACGGCGTGCTGGCCTCGCTCTCGTCGCCGAAGAACTTGACGTAACCACCGAGCGGAATGGCCGAAACCTTCCAGCGGGTGCCGTGACGGTCATTGAAGCCGAACAGTTCCGGGCCGAAGCCGAGCGAGAACGTCAGCACCCTCACGCCGGCCCAGCGGGCGACCAGAAAGTGACCGAGTTCGTGGAAGAACACGACGATGGTCAGGACAAACAGGAAGGGGATCAAATAGCCGAACAAACTATGGCTTAACGTATTGAACCCATGAAGAAAAAACTCGGACATCAGTATTCCCTCGAACAGCGTCCGGAAAACCTCGCCGGGCCCCGGAACGCCGCCCCCGGCGATGGTTAGGATGCCTTTGCGGCAATTTGAGGCAACAGGGCGGCAGCCAGCTTTCGCGCCCCGTGGTCGACGGCGATGGCATCGTCCGCCGAGTCCAACGGTGCCAGGTTGCCGTCGCGGGCCCACTGGTCCAGCGTCGCCTCCACCAGCCGGGCGATGGCGCCGAAGCGGATTTTCCGCGCGATGAAGGCGGCCACCGCGATCTCGTTGGCCGCGTTGAAAACCGTGGTCGCGCCGCGGCCGGTGCGCAGCGCCTCGAATGCCAGCCGCAAGCCCGGAAACCGCTCGAAATCCGGCGCCTCGAAGGTGAGCTGGCCGATTTTCGCCAGATCGAGCCGCTCCGACGGCCCGGCAATGCGGTCCGGCCAGCCAAGGCAATGGGCGATCGGAATGCGCATGTCGGGTGTTCCGAGCTGCGCCACCACCGAGCGATCAGAAAATTCGACCAGCCCGTGGACGATCGACTGCGGATGCACCAGTACGTCGATCTGGTCGGGATCGAGCGCGAACAGGTAGGCCGCTTCGATCACCTCGAGCCCCTTGTTCATCATCGACGCCGAATCGATGGTGATCTTCTGGCCCATGCTCCAGTTCGGATGCTTGAGCGCCTGCTCCAGCGTCGCCTGCTCGATGTCGGTGGCGCTCCAGGTGCGGAACGGTCCGCCCGACGCCGTGATGATGACCCGGGTCAGTTCGTCGCGGTTGCCGGAGCCGAGCGCCTGAAACAGCGCGTTGTGCTCGGAATCCGCCGGCAGGATGCAGGCGCCGCCCTGCATCGCCCGCTGCATGAACAGATCGCCGGCGCAGACCAGGCACTCCTTGTTGGCCAGCGCGATGGTGGCCCCGCGATCGGCTGCCGCCAGCGCCGGCTTGAGGCCCGCCGCTCCGCTCACCGCCGCCATCAGCCAGTCCGCGGGCCGTGCCGCCGCCTCGACGACGGCGCTCTCCCCCGCCCCGCAGGCGATGCCGGTGCCGGCCAGCGCCTGCTTCAGGTCGTCGAAGCGATCGGGATCGGCGATCGCGGCGAAGCGGACGTCGAATTCGCGGGCCAGCCTGGCCAGCGCCTCGACATTGCTGTGCGCGGTCAGCGCCTCGACCTGGTAGCGGTCGCGGGCCTGACGCAGCAAGTCCATCGTGCTGTCGCCGATCGAGCCGGTCGCCCCCAGCACCGTCACGCTGCGGGGGCTGTTTCCGGCCGGCTTCATATTCCTCAAAGGTACTGCGCTCATGACTGTCACCAAACCATAACGCCGCGGGCGACGCCATCGACGCCGCCGCGAACAAGACCGATCACCGCCGCCAGCATCAGGGCCGCCACCAGACCGTCGATGCGGTCCAGCACGCCGCCATGGCCGGGAATGAGGTTGCTGGAGTCCTTGACGCCGAAACGCCGCTTGACCGCGGATTCGAACAGGTCGCCGAGTTGCGACACCACCGACAGCACGGTGCCGAGCACGAGAAGCGGCCCCATCCGCCCCGCGCCGGCCGCGGCAAAGCCGGCCGCCACCGCCAGGCTGCCGACGAGTCCGCCGATAGCGCCGGCCCAGGTCTTCTTCGGGCTGACCCTGACCCACAGTTTCGGCCCGCCGATGCCGCGCCCGGCGAAGTAGCCGCCGATATCGGTGATCCACACCACGGCAAGCACGAACAGCAGCGCGGTCAGGCCCCAGGTCAGCTCAACGGCCGGTTCGACGACCGGCTGCTGCCGCACCAGGATCGCCGCGAATTGCGCCGCCGCGGCATAAAGCAGACCGCCCGCCGCCCACCGCCAGCCGGCCGCATGCGCCAATGCCACCGTGACCAGACCCGCCGCGGCGATGGCCAGCGCCAGGCCGTGCCAATGCAATGCGAGGCAAATGCCGGCGGCCAGCAGCGCCGCGATCCCGAGCGTCGCGACCGACGGCCGCAGGCCGCCGACGATCAGCAGCCATTCGACATACATGCCGATCGCCGCCAGCGTCACCAATGCGGCCCAGAACCAGCCGCCGGCCCAGGCCAGCACGATCGCCAGCGGCGCCAGCACGGCAGCCGCCAGCACCCGCAGCACCAGGTTGCGCGCGTTGGATCCGGCGCTCGTCACTGGCGGCGCCTGTTGTCCGCTCACGCGCGCCCCGATCCGGTTTTGGCGGCAAGCCCGCCGAACCGACGTTCGCGACGGCCGTATTCGGCGATCGCCTGCTCCAGCGCGGCCTTGTCGAAGTCCGGCCAATGGGTCGGCACGAACACCAGTTCGCTATAGGCGGCCTGCCACATCAGGAAATTCGACAGCCGCTGCTCGCCGCTGGTGCGAATGATGAGATCGGGATCGGGAATGTCCGGCGCGTCGAGGTAACGCCCCAGGGTATCGATATCGATCGACGCCGGATCGCGTTTTCCCTCGGCCACTTCCCGCGCCAGCTTCTGCGCGGCGTTGGCGATCTCCTGGCGCGAGCCGTAGTTGAACGCCACCACCAGCGTCAGTTTGTCGTTGCCGCGGGTGAGTTCCTCGGCCTCGTTGAGCAGTGCGCAGATGTCGGGCTCGAGCCCCTGCCGCTCGCCGATCACGCGCACCCGCACGCCGTCGCGATGCAGGGTGGCGAGGTCGTTGCGGATGAAGCGCCGCAGCAGGCCGAACAGATCGCCGATCTCGCTGGCCGGCCGCGACCAGTTTTCCGAGCTGAACGAGAAGATCGTCAGGTAGCCGATACCGAGTTCATGGGCCGCCCGCACCACGCGCCGCAGCGCCTCGACACCGCGGCGATGGCCTTCGGCCCGCGGCAGGCCCCGCGCCGCGGCCCAGCGCCCGTTGCCGTCCATGATGATCGCGACATGCGCGGGGGCGCCATTCGCGTCTGGTCCGGCGGCTGCTGGCATTGCGACGTTCGACATGGGTCTGATCCCGCGCAGGTGGAAAACCGGACGCCCTCCGGATGAAAGCAGGCAGAACCGGCTTAGACGGTGAGGATTTCTTTTTCCTTGCTGGCGAGAATCTGGTCGATCTCGCCGATCTCGTGGTCGGTCGCCTTCTGCACGTCGCCTGCGAAGCGCTTCTCGTCGTCCTCGGATATCTCGTGATTCTTGAGCAGCTTCTTGAGGATATCGAGGCCGTCGCGCCGGACATGGCGCACCGCCACCTTGGCGCCTTCGGCATATTTGTGCGCGACCTTCACCAACTCCTTGCGGCGCTCCTCGTTGAGTTCGGGAATGCGCAGCCGCAGCACCTGACCTTCGGTCGCCGGCGACAGGCCGAGATTGGAGTCGACGATCGCCTTCTCGACCGCCTTGACCATCGACTTGTCCCACACCTGCACCGAGAGCAGCCGCGGCTCCGGCACGCTGACGGTGGCGACCTGGTTGAGCGGCATGTGGCTGCCATAGGCTTCCACCTGCACCGGCTCCAGCATCGACGCCGCCGCGCGGCCGGTGCGCAGGCCGCCCAGTTCATGCTTGAGCGACTGGGTTGCCCCCTGCATGCGCCGTTTCAATTCGTTGATGTCGAAACTGCCGGTCGGCATGCCGTTCTCCTTGTCCTCACCAAACAACTGTCAGCGTCTTCGGCGTCCCATGCGGGGCCGCGTCCGGAGCGGCGCGACGCTTCCTCGAACCGCCAATACACTCCACGTCTTCGCGCGTGATCCTGTCGGAAAGCCGGCCCCGCCTTCTTGCAGGTCACGCCTCAGCCGCAACCATCGTCCCGTATCCGCTGCCGCTGAGAATCGCGCCGATCGAGCCCGGCCCGACGATGGAAAACACGATGATAGGCAGCGACGTCTCGCGGGCAAGGGCGAAAGCGGTGGCGTCCATCACCTTGTAGCCGCCTTCCAGCGCCTGCGAATGGGTCAGCCGCTCGAATCGCGTGGCCGACGGGTCGCGCTTCGGATCGGCGCTGTAGACGCCGTCCACATTGGTGGCCTTGAGCACGGCCTGCGCGCCGATCTCGGCCGCGCGCAGCACGGCGGTGGTGTCGGTGGTGAAGAACGGATTGCCGGTGCCGCCGGCCAGCAGCACGATCCGGCCCTCGGCCAGATAGCGATTCGCCGCGCCGCGGGTGAACGATTCGCACACCTGCGGCATCGCCAGCGCCGACAGCGTGCGCGCGCTCTGGCCATGATGTTCCAGCGCGGCCTCCAGCGCCAGGCAGTTCATGACCGTCGCCAGCATGCCCATGGTGTCGCCGGTCGGCCGCGACACCCCGCGCGACGATACCTCGACACCGCGGAAGATGTTGCCGCCGCCAATCACGACCGCCACCTCGATGCCGAGCTTGCGCGCGGCGATCAGGTCGGCGGCGACGCGATCGAGCGTTGCCTGGTCGATGCCGAAGGACTGGCCGCCGGCAAGGAACTCGCCCGAAATCTTGACGACGACCCGACGATAGACTGGCTCACCCATGATGCGGTCGGTCCTTTCGATGAGCCCGGATTCCATCGCCTCCTGAGGCAGCGAGCGGTGTTCAGCCCTTCTGCCCGCTGGCGGCCGCCACCTCGGCGGCGAAATCGGATTCCGACTTCTCGATTCCCTCGCCGAGAGCATAGCGCACAAAGGCCGCGATTTTCACCGGAGCGCCGACCTTGCCTTCGGCTTCCTTCACCGCCTGCGCCACCGACTTGCCGGTGTCGTGGATGAACGCCTGCTCGAGCAGGCAGACTTCCTTGTAGTAGGTCTTGAGGCCGGACTCGACGATCTTCTCGATGACGTTGTCCGGCTTGCCCTGCTGGCGATACTTGTCGGCCAGCACGTCCTTCTCGCGCTTCACCACCTCGGGGTCGAGGCCGCTCGCGTCGATCGCCTGCGGGTTGGTCGCGGCGATATGCATCGCGATCTGGCGGCCGAGCGCGGCCAGCTCGTCGGCCTTGCCGGCGGACTCCAGCCCGACGATGACGCCCATCTTGCCGGCGCCGTCGATCACGGCGTTATGAACATAGCTCGCGACCACGCCCTTGCCGACCTCGATGCCGGCGGCGCGGCGCAGCGACATGTTCTCGCCAATGGTGGCGATGGCGTCGTTGATCGCGGCTTCCACGGTCGCGGAGCCGACCTTGGTCGCCTTGATGGTCTCGACATCCGGGCCGGCATTGAGCGCGACCTGCGCGATCATCTTGACCAGGCCCTGGAACTGATCGTTGCGCGCCACGAAGTCGGTCTCGGAATTGACCTCGACCACGACGCCCTTGTTGCCGGAGGTCATGGCGCCGATCAGCCCTTCGGCGGCCACGCGGCCGGCCTTCTTGGCGGCCTTCGACAGCCCCTTCTTGCGCAGCCAGTCGATCGACGCCTGCATGTCGCCGCCGTTCTCGGTGAGCGCCTGCTTGCAGTCCATCATGCCGGCGCCGGTGGTGTCGCGCAGCTCCTTGACCATTGCGGCCGTGATCGTTGCCATGTCGTGTTGTCCTTTGCCTGTTCGGTCTCACGCGGCGCTGCTGCCGCCCGCGCCGCCCGTTATCAGGTTTATATGTCGATAGATGGTGCGGGCGCGCGTGACCGGACAGCGCCGGCCACGCCGCAATCGTTTATTCCGCTTCCGCGGTCAGCGCCTTGGCCTGCGCAACCCAGGCATCGGCACGGCTCGGCAGGCCGACCTGCTCGCCGATGTGATGGGCGGTGTCGTGGTCGAACTCGGCGAGCTGCCAGTAGTGGAAGATGCCGAGGTCGTTGAACTTCTTCTCGATCGCGCCGGATACGCCCGGCAGCTTCTTGAGATCGTCGGCGACGCCGCGCGGTCCCGGCAGGCCCTGGAAGGCGGAGCCGTTGGTCTCAGCGGGCAGTTCCTCTGCCGCCGGCGCGGCCGAGGCGCCGACGTCGATGCCGGCATCGCCCTGCGCACGCGAGATGCCGTCGATGGCGGCGCGCGAGATCAGGTCGCAATACAGGCTGATGGCGCGGCCAGCGTCGTCATTGCCCGGCACCAGGTAGGTGATGCCCTTGGGATCGCAATTGGTGTCGACGATCGCCGCCACCGGGATGTTGAGCCGCTGGGCTTCCTGGATCGCGATGTCTTCCTTGTTGGTGTCGATCACGAAGATCAGGTCCGGCAGGCCGCCCATGTCCCTGATGCCGCCGAGCGAACGGTCGAGCTTGTCGCGCTCGCGCTGCAGCGTCAGGCGCTCCTTCTTGGTGTACGCATTGGCGTCACCGGAATTGAGCACCTCGTCGAGGTGGCGCAGCCGCTTGATCGAACCCGAGATCGTCTTCCAGTTGGTCAGCGTGCCGCCGAGCCAGCGCGAATTGACGTAATACTGCGCCGAACGCTTGGCGGCATCGGCGACGCCGTCCTGCGCCTGGCGCTTGGTGCCGACGAACAGGATGCGGCCGCCCTTGGCGACGGTGTCGCTGACAGCCTGCAACGCGCGATGCAGCATCGGCACGGTCTGGGCGAGGTCGATGATGTGGATGTTGTTGCGGGTACCGAAAATGTAGTCCGCCATCTTCGGATTCCAGCGATGCGACTGGTGGCCGAAGTGAACGCCAGCTTCGAGAAGCTGGCGCATCGTGAAGTCAGGAAGCGCCATTGTGATATTCTCCGGTTGGTTCCTCCGGAAACGTGTGAGCAGAGCGGCCTCAAAGCGCATGCCTTCTCAAAGCAAATGCCTTGCGGCCCGGACTGCCACCGGACGGCCTGATGAGCCATGTTTCCGTGTGAGATGCGGCGGCTTATAGCCGCCCTCCCCGCCAGAGGCAAGGGATTCAGGGACAAGGATTCAGGGCATGGGCGGACACGGATCGGGCCGCGGATCGCCCCGCTGCCCGTCCCGGGCTCTTTCCCAGGGGCCGCCGAAAAGCGCCTTCTTACAGCGTTTCGACGTGCCAGACCCCCGAGACCGCCTTGATGGCGCCGGCGATCTGTGGCGACACCTGGTAGCGCCCCTCCAGCTTGAGTTCCACCTCGGTTTCCTCGTCGATCTGCAGCACCAGGGCGACGTCGCCGCCGCCATTGCCGGCCGGCGCCTGCAACCGCTTGCCGATGGACTCCAGCGCGCGGGTGTCGCGCAGGAAAATCCGCAGTCCTTTCTGGGCCTTGACCGCGGCATCGTCGAGCGGCTCGGCGCGCGATATGCGGGCGCGGACATCCTCACCCTGCAACTCGGCATCGAGTTGCAGCAACACGGCGGCGCCCGGTTCCAGCACCTCGCGGAACTGCGCCAGCCCTTCCGAGAACAGCACCGCCTCGAAATGCCCGGTCGGGTCCGACAGGCCGATGATGCCCATCTTGTTGCCGGTCTTGGTGCGACGCTCCATGCGCGACACCACCGTGGCGGCCACCTTGCCGGCGGTCGCGCCCGACTTCACCGCCCGGGAGAATTCCGCCCAGGATTGCACCCGCAGCCGCTTCAGCACCGTCGCGTAGTCGTCGAGCGGGTGGCCCGACAGGAAGAAGCCGATGGCATCGTATTCGCGCCGCAGCCGGTCCGCCGGCAGCCAGCCCTCGACCGCCGGCAGCATCACGCTGGGGGCGTCGGCGGTGTTGCCGAACATGTCGTCCTGCCCGAGCGTCGCCGCCTCGAAGCTGCGCTGGCAGGCGGCGAGGATCGCCTCGGCGCCGGCGAAGGCGCGGGCACGGTTGCTCTCGATGCAATCGAACGCGCCGGCCGCCGCCAGCGTCTCGATCACCCGCTTGTTGATGGCGCGCGGACTGACCCGCGCGGCGAAATCCGCAAGCGAGGTGAACAAACCGCCCTGCCGCGCCTCGACGATCTGCTCGACGGCATGGGCGCCGACGCCCTTCAGCGCGGCCAGCGCATAATAGATCGTGTTCTCGCTGACCTCGAATGTCGGCCCCGATCGATTGATCGACGGCGCCTCGACCTTGATGCCGAGCCGCTGCGCCTCGGAGCGGAATTCCGACAGCTTGTCGGTGTTGTTCATGTCGAGCGTCATCGACGCGGCGATGAACTCCACCGGATAATGCGCCTTCATGTAGGCGGTCTGGTACGACACCAGCGCATAGGCCGCCGCATGGCTCTTGTTGAAGCCGTAGTCGGCGAACTTGGCGAGCAGTTCGAAGATGGTTTCGGCCTGCCCCTTGCCGACGCCGTTCCCGGTGGCGCCTTCGACGAAGACGGCGCGCTGCTTGTCCATCTCGGCGCGGATCTTCTTGCCCATCGCGCGGCGCAACAGGTCGGCGTCGCCGAGCGAATAGCCTGCCATCACCTGCGCGATCTGCATCACCTGCTCCTGGTAGATGATGACGCCGAAGGTCTCCTTCAGGATCGGCTCGAGCATCGGATGCATGTATTCCGGCTCTTCGTCGCCGTGCTTGCGCGCGCAATAGGTCGGGATGTTGGCCATCGGGCCCGGACGATACAGCGCCACCAGCGCGATCAGATCCTCGAGCCGGTCCGGACGCATATCGACCAGCGCCCGCCGCATGCCCTGGCTTTCAACCTGGAACACGCCGACCACATCGCCCCGCGCCAGCATCTGATAGGTCTTCTCGTCGTCGAGCGGCAGCGTCGACAGGTCGATGTCGATGCCGCGCTGCTTGAGCAGCTTCACCGCGACGTCGAGCACCGTCAGCGTCTTAAGCCCGAGGAAGTCGAACTTCACCAGCCCCGCCGGCTCGACCCATTTCATGTTGAACTGGGTGACCGGCATGTCCGACTTCGGATCACGATAGAGCGGCACCAGTTCGCTCAGCGGCCGGTCGCCGATCACGATGCCGGCGGCGTGGGTGGAGGCGTGGCGGGTCAGCCCCTCGAGCTTCTGCGCGATGTCGAAGGCCCGCGCGATTACCGGCTCCTCGTCGCGGAACGCCTGCAGCTTCGGCTCGCTCTCGATCGCCTGCTTCAGCGACACCGGCGCCGCCGGATTCTGCGGCACCAGCTTGGTGAGCTTGTCGACCTGCCCGTAAGGCATCTGCAGCACGCGCCCGACATCGCGCAGCACGCCGCGCGCCTGCAGGGTGCCAAAGGTGATGATCTGCGCGACGTGGTCGCGGCCGTAGCGCCGCTGCACGTATTCGATCACCTCGCCGCGGCGGTCCTGGCAGAAGTCGATATCGAAGTCCGGCATCGAGACGCGCTCGGGATTGAGGAAGCGCTCGAACAGCAGGCCGAAGCGGATCGGGTCGAGGTCGGTGATGGTGAGCGCATAAGCCACGAGCGAGCCCGCGCCCGAACCGCGCCCCGGCCCCACCGGGATTCCCTGCGCCTTGGCCCACTTGATGAAGTCGGACACGATCAGGAAGTAGCCGGCATATTTCATGCGGGTGATGACATCGAGCTCGAAGCCGAGCCGCTGGCGATAGTCTTCCTCGTTGGTGCCGGGCGCGAGCCCATGCAGCGCAAGACGCCGCGCCAGGCCCTCCTCGGCCTGCCTGCGCAACTCGGTCGCCTCCTCGCGCTCGGCATCCTCGGCGCTTGACGCAGCGCCGACCGTGAACAGCGGCAGGATGGGTTTGCGGGTGCGCGGCCGATAGGCGCAGCGCGAGGCGATCTCCACCGTCGATGCCAGCGCCTCCGGCAGATCGGCGAACAGCACCGCCATCTCGGCGCGGGTCTTGAAGCGGTGATCCGGCGTCAACTGCTCGCGGTCGGCCTCCGCCACCAGCCTGCCGCCGGCAATACACAACAGCGCGTCGTGGGATTCGTAATCCTCGGCACTGGCGAAATAGGGCTCGTTGGTGGCGACCAGCGGCAGCCCCTTCGTGTAGGCGAGATCGATCAGGTGCGGCTCGACCCGCCGCTCCCGGTCGACGCCATGGCGCTGCAATTCGACGTAGAGGCGGTCGCCGAAGAGGTCCGCCAGCCGTTCGCAGCGCCGCGCGGCGAGCGCGGGCTGATCGGCGGCGAAGCCGAGCGACACCGGCCCGTCCGGGCCGCCGGTGAGCGCGATCAGCCCCTCGGTCTCCCCCGCGAGCCAGTCGAGCTTGATATGCGGCGCCTGCGGCACCGGCGTTTCCAGGAATGCCCGCGAATTGAGCCGCATCAGGCTGCGATAGCCTTCCTCCCGCGACGCCAGCAGGACGATGCGGGCGGGGCCGGCCAGCGCCGCGTTGCGCCCCGCCGCCTCCTGGTCGCCGAAGTCGACCGCCAGTTCGCAGCCGACGATCGGCTGGATGCCGTAGCCGGCAAGCTTGTCGGAGAATTCCAGCGCGCCGAACAGGTTGTCGGTGTCGGTCAGGGCCAGCGCCGGCTGGCGGTCGGCCTTGGCCAGTTCGGCGAGCTTCTGCACCTTCATCGCGCCGCGCAGCAGCGAATAGGCGGAATGAACGTGCAGGTGGACGAAACCGGGCCCGGCGGCGGTGGATGAGGTGGCGGCGGAATCGGTCTTCGGCATCTCGGTCCGGGCCTTCGAAAAACGACTAATTCGAAAAACGACTATTCGGGAACGGCGCGCCGGCTCCAACAGGCCGGTTCGGTCCGACTTGCCGGCTGGCGACTCGCCAGCCCCAGCGTGCGTTTCTTCGGCCGGCCTTGTCCAGCCATCCGCGCCTTGCCGGTCCGGACTGTCCCGGCTTTCCTCAGCCCTCCGGCACCAAGTCCTGACGATGGGGGCGCGCGATCAGAGTCGGGGGATCAGAGTTGGGGGATTACTTGCGCCCACACCGCAACCATGCCCACAAACAGCGTAATGGAGGTCAGGGCGGCAGCTTCTTCAACGAACACCTTCAGCATGGCTCGGCTCCTTCATCGCGTCCTTGCATCGCGTCCTTTGCGATCGACTCTCTAGAACATATAAAGAACATTGTTCTAGTTTTGTTCCGGGAGTCAAGCGCCGCGCGCGATCGCCGGAATAAGTCCCCGCCGCCACGGTTAATGAACCATCACCGCGCGGCATGCGACCACCGGCCTGTGAGGACCGGCAACCCCACGCGACGAGACGAGTTGACCTGCCACGTCTTTGCCGGCTTGAGTTGGCAGGAAGAATCAATGTCCGGCGCGAGCCGGCGATGGAGACAGATCATGCGTGCAACTCTTCTGGCGATGCTCGTGCTGGGCGCGACCGCCGCAATGTCCTCGGCTCCCGCACAGGCACACGAACTGCCGTTCTGCATCAAGGGCCAGGGATACGCGCAGGCGCACGGCGAGTGCAGGTTCTGGACCTATGAGCAATGCCAGGCGACCGCCTCCGGCCTACGTGCCTATTGCGAGGCCAATCCGTTCTACGTCGGCGGCCCGCCGCGTCATCCGCGTCCGCGCGGGCGCTACAGCTACTGAAACCGGGAATCCGACAGGCGCAAGCCGCCTTCGGTGACGCCGCGATGGATCGGACAATGCGACCGACGCCGTATCTGTTGCTGACATCGATCGGGCTGGCTGTGATCGGGCTCGCGAGCACCGGGCTGGCAGGCACCAGGGTGGCAGACACCAGGGTGGCAGACACCAGGGTGGCAGACTTGGGCACCCCGCCCGCCCGCGCCGCCGGCACGCAATATCCGGTGTGCCTGCACGTCTACGGGCCGGTCACCTACGACGATTGCAGCTACGTGTCGTTGGCGCAGTGCGCGCCATCCGCTGTCGGCCGGTCGGCGCAGTGCATGGCCAATCCGTTCCATGTGCCGGCGGAACGGCGGGTAAGACGGCGTTAGCAGACTGTCGAAGAACTCTCCGTTGTCATTCCGGACGCCGCGCAAGCGGCGATCCGGAATCCAGCTAATGCGAAGAAAGTCCATATGGCCGGATTTTCGGGTTCGCGCCGGAGCCTGCGCCCGGATGGTACTATCGCGTGTCGAAGACGCGCGTAAACGCGCGTCCGGCGCCGATCCGGGTGGTGCGCCCCGGAATGACGGCTATAGCTTGTTTCACTCTGATGGAAACACTTCGGTCGTCATGCGCGGACTTGATCCGCGCATCCATCTTCTCAAAAATCGATGGATTGCCGGGACACAAGCGAGCGAACCGCCGCCGTTCTTCATGAAACGCCATAGCGATCCGGCAGGATCGGCCGCCGCTCAATCCAGTTCGATGACCTGACCGTCCTCCAGCGAGACGCGGCGGTCCATGCGGTTGGCCAGTTCCATGTTGTGGGTGGCGATCAGCATCGCAACCCGCGTGGCCTTCACCAGTTGCATCAGTGCCTGGAACACGTGATCGGCGGTGTGCGGATCGAGATTGCCGGTCGGCTCGTCGGCGAACAGCACGCGCGGCGCATTGGCCACCGCACGCGCGATCGCCACCCGCTGCTGCTCGCCGCCCGACATTTCCGACGGCCGATGGGTGACGCGCCCCTCCAGCCCGAGATAAGCGAGTATCTCCTGCGCCCGCCGCGCCGCCTCGGCACGCTTCAGGCCGCGGATCATCTGCGGCATCATCACGTTTTCGAGCGCGGAGAATTCCGGCAGCAGGCGGTGCGACTGGTAGACGAAGCCGATATCGGTACGCCGGATCTGCGTCCGCTCGGCGTCGGACAGGCTGGAGGTCGCCTCGCCCCCGACAAAGACCTCGCCTTCGTCCGGATGCTCGAGCAGGCCGGCGATATGCAGCAGCGTCGACTTGCCCGAACCGGACGGCGCCACCAGCGCCACCGACTGGCCGGCCCACAGCGCCAGCCGCGCGCCGTCGAGGATGGTCAGCGTGGTTTCGCCCTGGCGGTACTGGCGCCGGATGTCCTGCAGATAGACAACCGGAACCTCCGCTTCGGTCCCCTCGATCATCGCGGCCTCACTCATAGCGCAGGGCCTCGACCGGATCGAGGCGGGCGGCGCGCCACGAGGGATACAACGTCGCCAGGAACGACAGCGTCAGCGCCATGATGACCACGGCCGTGGTCTCGCCGACATCGACATCGGCCGGCAGCTTCGACAGGAAATACAGCTCGGGCGAGAACAGTTCGGTGCTGGTCAGCCACGACAAAAATTGCCGGATCGATTCGATGTTGAGGCACACCACGAGCCCCACCACGAATCCGGTCAGCGTGCCGACCACGCCGATCGAGGCGCCGGTGATGAGGAAGATGCGCATGATCGCGCCTTGCGAGGCGCCCATGGTGCGCAGGATGGCGATGTCGCTGCCCTTGTCCTTCACCAGCATGATGAGGCCGGAAATGATATTGAGCGCGGCCACCAGCACGATCAGCGTCAGGATCAGGAACATCACGTTGCGCTCGACCTGCAGCGCGTTGAAGAAGGTCGAGTTGCGCTGCCGCCAGTCGACCAGGAAGATCGGCCGCCCGGCCGCTTCGGTCACCGACTTGCGGAACTGGTCGATCCTGTCCGGATTGGTGGTGTAGACCTCGATGGCGGTGACGTCGTTGGCGCGATTGAAGTAAGCCTGCGCTTCCGCGAGCGGCATGAACACCATGCCGGAATCGTATTCCGACATGCCGATCTCGAACACCGCGGCGACGCGATACGGCTTGATGCGCGGCGTCGTGCCCATCGGCGTCACCGCGCCACGCGGCGCCACCAGCGTGATGTTGTCGCCGGCATGGACCGAAAGCTGGTCGGCGAGCCGCCGGCCGATCGCCACACCCTTGCCGTCATCGAAGCCTTCCAGCGTGCCCTGCTTGATGTTCCTGGCAACGGAGGTGATGTTGTCGAGGTCGCTGGCACGAATGCCGCGCACCAGCACGCCGGAGGCGTTGAACGGCGACGACGCCAATGCCTGTCCGTCGACCACCGGCGCGGCGAGCCGGATTCCCGACACCTGGTTGATGCGGTCGGCGACCTCCTTCCAGTCGGTCAGCGGGCTTTCCAGCGGCTGCACCAGCAGGTGGCCGTTGAGGCCGAGGATCTTGTCGAGCAGTTCCTTGCGAAAGCCGTTCATCACCGCCATCACGATGATGAGGGTGGCGACGCCGAGCATGATGCCGAGGAAGGAGAACCCGGCGATCACCGAGATGAATCCCTCCTTGCGCCGCGCGCGCAAGTAGCGCGACGACAGCATCCATTCGAAGGGCGCGAATGGCGCAGTGCGGACCGGCTCGCTCATGGCATCATCCATCGATCGAATGTCACACGATTCGGGCCGGTTAAGGGGCCCCGATTTGCGCATTCGCCCCGGTTTTCGACCGATCTCTTTGCGGCGTCCCCTCTCACACCGCCACCGGCGGCGCGGCGAGGCGCGCGACGGCATCGGCCGGCGACAGCAACTCGCGCTCGCCGCTGGCGCGCTGCTTGAGTTCCACCTTGCCTGCGGCCAGCCCCTTCGGGCCGACCATGATCTGCCACGGGATGCCGATCAGGTCGGCGGTGGCGAACTTGGCGCCGGGGCGCTGCTCGGTGTCGTCATAGAGCACGTCGATGCCCTTCGCGGTGAGATCGCGGTAAAGCCGCTCGCAGGCGGCGTCGGTGTCGCTCGCGCCCTGCTTGAGGTTGAGGATCGCGACGCGGAACGGCGCCACCGCCTCCGGCCACTTGATGCCGGCCTCGTCGTGACAAGCCTCGATGATCGCACCGACCAGCCGCGACACGCCGACGCCATAGGAGCCGCCGTGGATCGCCGTCTCGGCGCCGTCGGGCCCGGCCACCAGCGCCTTCATCGAGTCGGAATACTTGGTGCCGAAATAGAAGATCTGCCCGACCTCGATGCCGCGGGTGTTGACGCGGCGGTCCTGCGGCACCTCGCTTTCGAACCGCGCGGCGTCGTGGACGTCCTCGGTCGCGGCGTAAAGGCTGGTCCACTGCCTGATGATCGGCGTGAGATCGCCGTCATAATCGGTATCGACACCGGGCACCGGCAGGTCGAGCACGTCGCGGTCGCAGAACACGCCGGATTCGCCGGTCTCCGCCAGCACGATGAATTCATGGCTGAGGTCGCCGCCGATCGGCCCGGTCTCGGCGCGCATCGGGATCGCCTGCAGGCCCATCCGCGCGAAGGTGCGCAAGTAGGCGACGAACATCTTGTTATAGGAGCGGCGCGCGCCAGCCTCGTCGAGATCGAAGGAATAGGCATCCTTCATCAGGAACTCGCGGCCGCGCATCACGCCGAAGCGCGGGCGCTGCTCGTCGCGGAACTTCCACTGGATGTGATAGAGGTTGAGCGGCAGACTCTTGTACGACTTCACATAGCTGCGGAATATCTCGGTAATCATCTCCTCGTTGGTCGGCCCATAGAGGAGTTCGCGCTTGTGACGGTCGGCGATCCGCAGCATCTCCGGGCCATAGGCATCGTAGCGGCCGCTTTCGCGCCACAGGTCGGCGAGCTGCAACGTCGGCATCAGCAGCTCGATCGCGCCGGCGCGATCCTGCTCCTCGCGCACGATCTGCTCGATCTTCTTCAGCACCCGATAGCCGAGCGGCAGCCACGCATAGATGCCGGCCGCCTCCTGCCGCAGCATGCCGGCGCGCAGCATCAGCCGGTGCGAGACGATCTCGGCCTCCTTCGGGTTTTCCTTCAGAATGGGCAGAAAGTATCGCGACAGGCGCATGGGAACGGCTCGAGAATCGGTTGAAATGCGGGACTTGCGCAGAGAAAGCGGATCGGTCGGCAAAACACAAGGGGCGGCGACACACCGGCCCTGTGAAAGCGGCGGAATTCCGGCCATTTCCTGCATTCGCCCGCACGAAACCGGCATTTGAGGCCGCTCCCGGCAACGGCCGGCGCCGCGAGCGACATGCCCGCGACGCCATTCCGTCGCATGGCCGCGAGGCTCACATCTTGCCCCCGTGGCCGTGCATCTTGTCCATCTTCATGTGGTCCATGTGGCTGCCGCCCATGCCCCTTGGCGACTGGGCGCCGATGCCCTGCACGTCCAGCGTCACGCTGACATTTCCGGCCTTCTCGAACCGCAACGTCACCGGCACCTTGCCGCCCTGCTTGAACGGATGCTTCAGCTCCATCAACATCAGGTGATAGCCGCCCGGCGCCAGCTTCACGGTCTTGCCCGGCGCGATGGTGAGGCCGCCGGCGACCGGATGCATCTTCATGATGCCGTTCTCGGTCGTCATCTCGTGTACCTCGAGCTTACCGGCGGCATCGGTCGAACCGCCGATCAACTTGTCCGGCGAGCTGCCCTTGTTCTCGATGGTGAGATAGCCGCCACCGACCTTGGCGCCGCCCGGCGTCGCGCGGGTCCACGCTTGCGTGATGACGAGATCGCCGGCCTTCACCGGCTCGGCATGGGCCGGTGCGACCAGGCCGAGCGCGGCCATCGCGGCCGCGCCGATCATGCCGCAGCGTATCGACAATGATTTCATGACATTCTCCTTGCTGGTTCTGTCACTGGAGGATGTTCGACGCGAGAGCCGCCGAACAGGGGAATGACGGCGAGCGCGGATGCGCTCACCATCGCACTTCGAATCCGGCATGGACGGCACGTCGGGTGCCAGGCCCAAACAACGGTGAATTGGCATTGGCACGATCGACGATCGAGCCGGAGGCGATGCAAGCCTTGTTGGCGATCGATCGGGCGAAAGCGTCGGACGATACGGCCATCGCCGGCAACGCGGCGATCGTGGCGCTCAACGCGCCGCCGCGGCAACGGATCGTCTGCTTGTCAGGAATGAATCGGCGGGCCGCGCGCCTGCGCGTTGGAGGCCCCGCGGACGGGCGGCCGTGATGCCGCGGCCTCGCGCCAGACGACGGAGGTGAGCGGCCGTTCGGCCTGGCTGAACGCCGATTGCGGATCGATCGCCGGCGTCGCCGCATGGGCCATGCCGCACAGTCCGCAACAGCCATGATGCAGCATGTGGGACGGATCGCCCCGCGCATCGCGCGGCGCGCCACTGGAATCGTGGGCGCAGATCGCGGCCGCGAACGGATCGGATGCGGCATGGACCGTGGCCCAGCACGACGCGACCGGCGCAAGCAATTGCACCAGCAGCGCCAGCATGACGATCGGAAAAAAGCGTTCCAGCCGCCGTCGCATCTTCAGCCCGCCTTTCGCGCCGACGCAGCTAGCATGCGCCGAATGGCAAGTCGAGCGGTTCGCGATCAGGTGGCGGATGCGGCGGCGGACACCCCCGGAAAGGCCGGCAAACGTCGTCGTTGTCCCGGCGTGCGCTGCTCGAACCATCATCGGCCTGCTGCCCATTCAACGTGCGCTTCGACGTCGCTTTGAGCAGCACAAACCGCTGGTATTTCGATTATTCCCTCGCCGACCCCAAATTTGAATTTTTGTTCCAGAAAGGGATGACAAACCAAAAAAGATCGGTTACCAATGGAACTCTAGACAGCCCTCTGGGCATTTCGTCTGGTGGTCCGAGTCTTGGGAGGAGCCCTGGCGCGCAACAAGCGGCGTCGCCCCATCCATCAATTATAAATCTGATAATTCGGGGATAAAGGGTCGACACAATTTTTCGAGCAGGGTTCAGCCCTGCTCATTTTTTTGCCCGCTCATTTTTGCCCGCTACTTTTTACCTGTATTTTTGCCGGTTGCTTTTTGCCGGTTGCTTTTTGCCCGTTACGTTCCCGCGTCCGTCACCTTGCATTCGGTCGCCGCGAGCACCTATCAGCCGGCTCAGTACCTCCGGCCCTCCCCATAGGGCAGGCCCATCCATGACGACAGCCGGTCGACATTCGCATAGCCACTCCGGTACAGCACAAAGCCGATCCCGAAGATGATCGCCGAAATGATGGTGGTCCAGAGCAGCTTGCGCGCCATCATCGTCTTCATCGGCGCGCCCGGCTCGGTGCCGGGGATCACCTCGTCGCCCTCGTGCTGGCTGCGGATGCCGAACGGCAGCGTCACGAACAACACGATCCACCACATCACGAAGTAGATCGCGAGGCCCACGGAGATGGAATAGGCCATGGCGCTTACGCCTGTTCGATCTCGACCAGCGCGCCCGAGAAATCCTTCGGATGCAGGAACAGCACCGGCTTGCCGTGGGCGCCGATCTTCGGTTCGCCGTCGCCGAGCACCCGTGCGCCCTCCTTCACCAGCGTGTCGCGCGCCGCGATGATGTCCGGCACTTCGTAGCACAGATGATGAATGCCGCCGTCGGCGTTGCGCTCGACGAACTTGGCGATCGGCGAATTGTCGCCGAGCGGCTGGATGAATTCGATCTTGGTGTTGGGCAGCGTCGCGAACACGGTGATGACGCCGTGCTCCGGCAGCGGCACCGCGTCCGAGATTTCGGCGCCGAAAGCCGAGCCGTAGATCTTCGCCGCCTTCTCGGCATCCCTGACGGCGATGGCAACGTGATTGAGCCGGCCCAGCATCCTGTTTCTCCTACACCACCAAGACATGAACGAAGCACAGCGGCTTCTTGCCCCACTGCTCCGCGAGCGTCGAGCGTACCGTCCGCCGCACCGATTCCGCCATCGCGTCCGGATCACGCTTGCGTGCGCGCGGCAAGGTCTCGATGGTCGTCATCACCGCGTCGAATACCACATCGTCGAGCAGCTCGCCCGCGGCATTCTTGTCCGGAATGCCCACAAGTTCGAGATCGGGGTCGTCGGCGAGTTCGCCGGCCTGCGTCACCGCGATCGCGACGAAGGCGCAGCCGGAAAAGCCCATCTTGCGCCGCTCGACCACGGCGCGCGAGCGCGCCTCCTCGAGCAGGCGCCCGTCCTTGTAGATGCGGCCCGCCGGCGCCGCGCCGACGATCGCCGCATCGCCCGGCGCAAGCCGCACCACATCGCCGTTCTTGCACACCACGACTTTCGGCACGCCGGCCGCGCGCGCCAGCGCGGCGTGCTCGGACAGATGCAGCGCCTCGCCATGGGCCGGCACCAGCACCTGCGGCCGCACCCACGAGATCAGGTCGCGCAATTCGTCGCGGCGCGGATGGCCCGACACATGCACCAGTTCGGTGCGGTCGGTGATGACCTCGATGCCGCGCAGGATCAGGTTGTTGATGATGCCACCCACCACCTTCTCGTTGCCGGGAATGGTGCGGGAGGAAAAGATCACCGTGTCACCCTTGTTGAGCGTCACGAAGGGATGATCGCCCTGCGCGATGCGGGACAATGCGGCGCGCGGCTCGCCCTGGCTGCCGGTACAGAGCGCCAGCACCTTGTCCGGCGGGAAGTGACCGTAATAATCGACGCCGCGAAAATTCTGCACGCCGTCGAGATGGCCGGTTTCGCGCGCCACCTGCACCACGCGCTCCATGGCGCGGCCGACCACCACCACCTCGCGATCGGCCGCCCGCGCGGCATCGGCGACGGCGCGGATGCGCGCGACGTTGGAAGCGAAGGTGGTGACCGCGACACGGCCGCGCGCGGCCTTCACCAGCTTGGCGAGGTTGGCGGCGACCTCGATCTCCGACGGCGAGCGGCCCTCGCGCACCGCGTTGGTGGAATCGCCGACCAGCGCCAGCACGCCCTCCTCGCCCAGTTCGCGCAAGCGGCGCTCGTCGGTGGGGCGGCCGATGATCGGCGTCGGATCGATCTTCCAGTCGCCGGTATGCAGCACGGTGCCGGCGCCGGTGCGGATCGCCAGCGCGTGGGCTTCCGGAATCGAATGCGCGACCGGGATGAACTCCACGGAAAACGGGCCGAGCGCGATGCGCGCGCCCGACTTCACCACGGTGACCGGAATCTTCGGCGCATTGCGCTCGGCGGCGCATTTGGCCTCGAACAGCGCGGCGCTGAACCTGGTGGCGTAGATCGGGCACTGCAGCCGTGGCCACAGATCGATGATGGCGCCGAAGTGGTCCTCATGGGCGTGGGTCAGCACCAGCCCGACCAGATTCTTGCGTTCCTTCTCCAGCATGGCGATGTCGGGCATCACCAGGTCGATGCCGGGCAGATGATCCTCATCGCCGAACGATACCCCGAGATCGACCGCCAGCAGGCTGCGCTGATGACGGTTGCCGAGCCCGTAGACCGACAGATTCATGCCGATCTCGCCGACACCACCGAGCGGCGTGAAAGTCAACTCATCCGGACGCGCCATCATGCCGGTCTCGCCGATGCGACGTCGCCGAAATACACGTCGCCGGCGGCGATGGTCTCACGGCCGCCGCCGGCAAGCGCGATCACCAGACAGCCGGCGTCGTCCATGGTCTCGAAGACGCCGGAGACCGCCCCCGATCCGGTCTGGATCGATACCACCTCGCCGCGCCCTGCCGCGCAAGCGAGCCAGCGATTGCGGATATCGCCGAAACCACGGCCGCGATCCCAGATCGCGAACAGGTCGGCCCAGCGATCCGACAGCGCGCTGAACAAATCCTCGGCGCTCACATCGACGCCGAGCGCGTGCAGCGAGACCGCAGGGTATGGTGTGCCCTCCGGCGCGGCGATGACGTTGGTGCCCATGCCGACCACCACGGCAAGCCGGCCGTCGCGGGTGGCCTCGGCCTCGAGCAGGATGCCGGACAGCTTCTGCCGGTTGGCCAGCACGTCGTTCGGCCATTTCAGGGAGTAATCGACGGCCGTGCCGGAGCGAACCGCGGCCTCGACGCTGACCTGGCGCAGCGCCTCGACCAGCGCAAGCCCGGCGGCGAAACCGAGCGTCGCGGCTTGCGCCGGCGCGACATCGAGCACTTCGAGAATGCTGCTGGCGAGGTTGCCGCGCGGCGCGATCCACACCCGCTGCCGGCGTCCGCGGCCGGCGGTCTGCTCGGTGGTCACGAACCAGGTCGGCTGGTCGAGACCGCCGCGCGCCGCCGTCAGGGCCTCGGCATTGGTGGAGCCGATGTGATCGAACGCATTGATCCCATAGCCGGCCGCACGCGCCCGCGGGCCGAGTGTCAGCGCCATCAGAACAGCGACTTCGCCGCTGCCGTCGCCGCGCTGACCAGCGGCCCCGGATAGACGAAGAACAGGATATTGAAGATACCCGCCACCGCCAGCACGGTGCGCAGTTCGAGCCGCATCGGGTCCAGCGCCCCGGCCGGCTCATCGAAATACATCACCTTGACGATGTTCAGGTAGTAGAACGCGCCCACCACGCTGGTCAGCACGCCGATCACCGACAGCGTGAACAGCCCCGCCTTGATGGCGGCGGTGAACACGTAGAACTTGGCGAAGAAGCCCGCGAGCGGCGGAATGCCGGCCAGCGAGAACAGGAACATCGCGAAGAAGAACGCCAGCAGCGGATTGGTGCGCGACAGGCCGGCGAAATCGCTGATCTGCTCGAGCGCATGGCCGTTGCGTCGCATACTGAGGATCACCGCGAACGAGCCCAACGTCATCGCCACGTAGATCGCGAGATACATCACCACGCCCTGCACGCCTTCCGCGGTGCCGGCGGCAAGGCCCACCAGCGCGAAGCCCATGTGGCCGATCGACGAATAGGCCATCAGGCGCTTGATGTTGCGCTGGCCGATGGCAGCGAACGAGCCCAGCGCCATCGAGGCGATCGAGACGAACACCACGATCTGCTGCCACTCGTGCCCGACATTGGGGAACGCGGTCATCACCACGCGCACGAACACCGCCATCGCGGCGACTTTCGGCGCCGAGGCGAAGAACGCGGTCACCGGCGTCGGCGCGCCCTCATAGACGTCCGGCGTCCACATGTGGAACGGCACCGCCGACACCTTGAAGCACAGGCCGGCCAGCAGGAACACGATGCCGAAGGCAACCCCGATGCTGCCGGATTTCGCCGCCGCCGCGACGCCGGTGAAGCTCACGGTGCCGGTGAAGCCGTAGATCAGCGACATGCCGTAAAGCAGCATGCCGGACGACAGCGCGCCGAGCACGAAATACTTCAGGCCCGCCTCGGTCGACTTGACGCTGTCGCGATTGCTTGCCGCCACGACATAGAGCGCAAGGCTCATCAGTTCGAGGCCGAGATAGAGCATGATGAGATCGCTGGCCGAGATCAGCATCATCATGCCGACGGTCGAGATCAGGACCAGGATGGCGTATTCGAAGATGCGGCGCGATTCATGGCTGAGGAATTCGAGCGACAGCAGCAGCGTCGCGCCGGAGCCGATCAGCGCCAGCACCTTGAGGAAGCGCGCATAGCCGTCGACGACGAAGCTGCCGCCGAAGGTGACGAGCTTGCCGGCCGGCAGCCACAATTCGAGCGCGCCGGTGAGGATCAGCAAACAGATCGCCAGCCCGACGATGAGCGGCGTGGCGCGCGGGCCGCGAAACGCGCCCAGCATCAGAAGCGCCATGGCGCCGATCGCCAGCACGATTTCCGGCACCACGGGAAGCAGCGAATATCCGGCGGGAGTGAAGTTCATGGGGTGGTGTCCTGTCCTGCCGTCGTCTCAATGCATCAGCGCCGCTGCCTTCACGGCAGAGATCGCCTGGCTGTAATTGTCCACGAGTTGCTGCACCGACGCCGCCGACATGTCGAGCACCGGCTTCGGATAGACCCCGAACAGGATCGTCAGGATCACTAGCGGCGCCAGCATGATGACCTCGCGGAAGGTGAGATCCTTGATGGTGGCGAGCGACGGCTTGACCAGCGCGCCGAACACGATCTTGCGGTACAGCCACAGCGCATAGCCCGCCGACAGGATGACGCCGAAGGTGGCGAAGAACGCGGTCGGCAGCGACACCTTGAAGGTGCCGATCAGCGACAGGAATTCGCCGACGAAGCCCGAGGTGCCCGGCAGGCCGACATTGGCCATGGTGAACACCATGAAGGCCAGCGCGTAGAGCGGCATCCGGTTGACCAGGCCGCCATAGGCCGCGATCTCGCGGGTGTGCATGCGATCATAGACCACGCCGACGCAGAGGAACAGCGCGCCCGACACGATGCCGTGGGAGATCATCTGGAACACGCCGCCGGCGACACCCTGCATGGTGCCGGCGAAGATGCCCATGGTGACGAAGCCCATATGCGCGACCGACGAATAGGCGATCAGCTTCTTCATGTCCTCCTGCATCAGCGCCACCAGCGAGGTGTAGATGATGGCGATGACCGAGAGCGTGAACACCAGCGGCGCGAAGTCGTGCGAGGCCAGCGGGAACATCGGCAGCGAGAAGCGCAGGAAGCCGTAGCCGCCCATCTTCAGCAGGATCGCCGCCAGGATCACCGAGCCCGCGG
>JAGRLZ010000059.1 GCA_020441545.1 Xanthobacteraceae bacterium
GCGCCAGATCCGCGTCGATGAAGCGGGCCGGAAGTTCGATCCCGGCCCGCGCGACGGCGCGGCGCGCAGGCGGAGCGGCAAGGCCGGTTAAGCTTAACAAAGGCTTTCGCTTCGGCGCGCCGCAACTTGCATATACGCTTTCGGCGTCATGCAACGTGTGGTCGATATCAGCACGGATGGCCTGCATCTTGCGACGCTGCGCGGCTTCCTCACCGTGAGCGCGGCGGGCGAGGAGAAAGGGCGCGTTCCGCTCGATGATGTCGGCGCGCTGATCGTCCATGCCCATGGCACCACCTGGTCGAACACGGTGATGGTGCGGCTGTCCGAGCGCGCGATTCCGGTGGTGATCTGCGGCGCCAACCACGCGCCGGTGGCCTGCGTCTGGCCGCTGGCCGGCCATCATGCGCAAGGCGCGCGGATGCGCGCGCAACTGTCCGCCGGCCGTCCGCTCGCCAAGCAGCTCTGGCGCCTGGTCGTCGCCGGCAAGATACGCATGCAGGGCGAGGCGCTGCGGTTTGTTGGCCGCGAGGGCGGCGCCTTCGAAGCGCTGGCGCGAAAGGTGCGCTCGGGCGATCCGGAGAATGTCGAGGCGCAGGCCGCGCGACGCTACTGGAAAGCGATGTTCGGCAGCGGCTTCGCCCGCGACCGCCAGGCCGAGGGCATCAACGCGCTGCTGAATTACGGCTACACCGTGCTGCGCGCCACCGCATCGCGCGCGATCTGCGCGGCGGGCCTGCATCCGACCATCGGCATTTTCCACGCCAACCGCGCCAATGCCTTCGCGCTGGCCGACGACATCATGGAGCCGTTCCGGCCTATCGTCGATCTCGTCGTGGTCGATCTCGTCGCGAACGGCGTGACCGCGGTGACGCCGGATGCCAAGAGCCGTCTTGCGCGGATTGCATCGGCCGACCTCGCCATGCCGGATGCGACTGTCTCGCCGCTCGACATTGCCGTGCAGAGGCTGACGCATTCGCTCGCGGTCAGCTTCGAGACCGGCAAGCCAGGGCTCGACCTGCCGGTGCGCCCGGCTTCGGTCGAGGCGGCGGACAAGGATATGGACGCATGACCAGACGGTCGCTGCGGGCGAACACCGGGCCCTCGGCACTGAGCGGGTACAGGCTGATGTGGATGCTGGTGACCTTCGACCTGCCGGTCGAGACCAGGAAGCAGCGTGCGGCGGCGACCAGGTTTCGCCACGCGCTGCTTGATCTCGGCTTCGAGATGAGCCAGCTTTCCAACTATCTTCGCTTCTGTAACGGCAAGGAACAGTTCGCGTCGTATGTTCGCAAGATCGAGGCGATCCTGCCGCCGTGGGGTGACATCTATGTCTTCCAGTTCACCGACCGCCAATACGAGAACATCGTCCGGTTCTCCGACCAGCGGCGTCGGCGGCGGCGGAAAAATCCCGAGCAGATGGCGCTTTTCTGATTGCGGCGGCCGGAACGCGGCGCCTGATGCCGACGAATTCCTGAGAAATATCAGGAACATCGTCGGACATCGAGCGTAGCAGTTCAGAAAACGCGGTCCAGCAGCAACTCGTTCGATCGCATCGATAACTCTCGCGGAAGCGTAGCAGTTCAGAAAACGCGGTCCAGCAGCAACCGGTAGCAGGATCGAAGCCGGGACAGCGCAAGCGTAGCAGTTCAGAAAACGCGGTCCAGCAGCAACTCATTTTCCTTCGATGCCAGCCGATTGATAAGCGTAGCAGTTCAGAAAACGCGGTCCAGCAGCAA
>JAGRLZ010000060.1 GCA_020441545.1 Xanthobacteraceae bacterium
CTATGTCGCGAACGACCGCGCCGGCGCCTCATGCAGCGCATAGGCATCGGCCCTGCCATCGACGCAGCGGTACAATTCCCGCACCAGCGGATCGTGGCCCGGAATCACCCGGTCGACATGGCCGGCCAGCCGTTCGGCCCTCGCCCAGCCCTCGATCATGTCGCCGAGATTGTAGATGATCGGAAACGGATTCTTGCGGTGCATGTTGGCATAGTAGTGCGCGGCATCCGAGGCCAGGACGACGGGGCCGCGCGCGGTCGGCACCCGCACGACCTGCAGGCCGTCGGAATGGCCGCCGACATGATGCAAGGTGACGCCGGGCGCCACCTCGCCGTCGCCGGCATGGAAGACGACGCGCTCGCCATAGACGTGCCGCACCATCAAAGTGACATCCTCCACCGAGAACGGATGCCGCAGCGGGCCGTGGCACATGCAGCGGCCGGTGGCGTAGCTCATCTCGCGATCCTGCAGGTGGAAGCGCGCATTCGGAAACCGATCGAGGTTGCCGGCATGGTCGTAATGCAGATGGGTGACGATCACGTCGCGGATATCGTCCGCCCGGACGCCGAAAGCCGCCAGCGCATCGACCGGGTTGCGCGTCAGCTTGCGGCTGCGCTGCTTCGCCGCCGCCTCGTTGAAGCCGGTATCGACCAGGATGTCGCCGCTACCGCCGCGGATCAGCCAGACGAAATAATCGAGGTCGGAAGCGGCGGTCTCATGCGGGTCCGGCGTCATGAAATTCATGTGCGGGGTGCGCGGCGACATGGTCGCGTAGCGGATGGCGAAGACCTCGTAAGCCGGCTGCATCAGGCGCGCTCCTTCCCTGGTCCGTTTCCTGTCCGTCTTTGCCTTCTTGTTGCGGACAGAGAGCATGATCGACGGCGAAGGTCAAAGCCCCAAGATGCAGCGATACCATGCCGGGCTCCGGCGGTTCACGGCGAGCCGCTCACGACGATGCACAAAAAGAAAAACGGGCGACCACCCATGTGGTCGCCCGTTTTGCGCTTTCTCTCGAAGGCCGGCAGGAGTTCTTAAATCCGCGTTCTTGAATCCGCGTTCTTAAATCCGCGTTTCTCCGGCCTGCTACGACATCAGTACTTCGCGACCACCGGACCCGGTGCAAAGCGATAGTTGACGCCGACGGTCGAGACGAAGCCGGTCTGGCGGACATTGATCGCGCCGCTGGCCGGCAGGTTGTAGCGGTCGGTGCCCATGTCGAAGTAATTGGTCTCGGTGCGCACCGTCCAGTTCCGGGCGATCGCGAATTCCGAGCCGATGCCGATGGTCCAGCCGACCCGCGAGCGCTTCGCACTGTCACCGCAGCCAGCCAGGTTCAGCGGATTCGTCGGAGCCGTGTTGCAGGCCGTCGAGATCTTGAGGTCACCGAACGCCGCACCCGCCCGGGCGTACCACAGCGAACGATCGGTGAGCGCATAGCCGAGCTTGGCGGTCGCCGTGCCGAACCAGTTGATATCGGTCTGGCAGGTGAAGAACACACCGTTGGGGCAGCCGCGCCCGCCGTGGGCGTTGGTGGCATTGAGGCTGCCTTCGACGCCAACCACCCACTTGCCGATCTGGCGGTCGTAGCCGATCTGGCCGCCGCCGATCGCGCCGGCGAAGCGCGGATTGGCCGTGGTGCCGAACCCAAGGAAGTCCCAGTCGGTCTTGCCGTTGAGCAGGCCGAAGCTGCCGCCGATGAAGAAGCCGGTCCAGTTATAGGCCGTCGACATCATCATCGGCGCCTTGGCGGCCTTGGTGTAGAGCGGCGCCACGCCCGCGATCATCTCCGGCGTGAACTGATAGCGCAGGCCGCCGTTGATGCTGTAGCCGTGGACGCTGTCGCCGGTGCGGTAGTCGCCGCGCAGGTAGCCGAGCAGGCCGGTGCCCTTGACCTGGCCGGCGATGCCGAGGCCGAACTGGCCGTAGGTGCCGATATTGGTCGAGACGATGCTGCCGTTCGAGCCGACCACCGGGAACGCCGCGTCATCGAACGACGAGCGGACCGATCCCGCGAACTCATGATAGACGCTGGCGATACCGAACGGCTGCCAGATCATGTTGCCGGAATCGATGGTGGTGCCGGCGCGCAGGCTCAACCGGCCGAGATTGCTCTTGATGTCATTGATCCGCAGGGTGCCGGGCAGGGTCAGCCCGGTGCCGTTCACCGCCGCGCCCGAGACGTTGAGCGGATCGACGCGAACGCGCGAGATCACGATGCCCGCCGACGGCTCGATGAACCAGTTGTTGCCGAGCTGGTGATTGTAGCCGACGTTGCCGGTGAAGGAGAGGCCGCGCGCATCCAGCCGCTGGTTGAACAGGCCGCCGACCAGCGGGTCGTTCAGCGAGTTCTGGTAATAGTCGGCGCGGATCTGGCCGTCGACGAAGAAGCCGCCGCGGGTCGCCGCCACATAGACGCCGGCGAACGGCACCTGGAGCTGATCCTCGAAGGTGCCGCCGAGCGGATTCAGCGGACCGGCCGACGACTTGTCGCGCGCCTTGGCGCCGAGATAGCCGACCGAGGAGCCGACATGGACGTTCCAGCCGTTCCAGTTCAGCCGCGCGATGTCGGCGCCGGCCTGGACACCGGCGAAGTTCAAGGTGGTTTCGCTGTCGCAGGTCACCTGGCCCGGCAGCGTCCGGCCGAAAATCGAGATATTCGAGGTCGTGCTGGTGGACTTGGTGGTGACCTCGCCGCCGATGCCGCGCACCCACACGCCGCCGCCTTCCTGATTCGGCGCGGGATTGCCGGGGGCACTGACGAACGCGGTCGACTGGCTCAGGAACGCCGTGTTCGCGGTGTTGATCGCCGATACCAGCGAATTGACCTGGGTCCCGTTCGCAAAGGCGATATACGGAGCCGCCAAGGCGGTGAGGCCGGTGCCGGTGCAGGCCGCCATCGCGCCCGAGGACGAGACCGCCAGGGCCAGGGCAGCGGAGCCGAGCGCCAGGACGTTGCGGCGCTTGCTCGTGCGGGTTGCGGTAGCGTTGGACATCAGGACTGGCCCCCAAAAGTTCGAAATAAAACCGGCGATACTCACGGTCATTTGTAACCCAGCGTGCTTGGCGCGAAAAGTTGAGAGCACCACTTTTGCCGGTCATCCCCGCGACTCTTCTGCCGGCTGTGGTCTCGCGGCAACATTGCGGCCGTGCCGCGGGGTCATTTTGTCGCAATCGTGGTTGAACCCGATACCTTTGCGTGACGTCTCATCACTATCAGGCCGATCGACGGTCCGTCTTTTCCGGTCCCCAGGCGCCGCAATGTGATTCCGGTCACAGCCCCGGGACCGATACCAGGCCAGACTATCGATCGATCGGCTCCGCTGTCCGGAGCCGTCCAGGATGTAAGGAAAATGGAGGCGATCATGATGGACCGACGCAGTTATCTCGGACGAACGGTGGCCGTGGCCGTCCTGGCCGCCGGCCTCGCATGGACGTTCGCACCGCACCCGGCCGCCGCCGGCGACCTCTCGGCGCAACAGATCCTCGAGGGCCTCAAGACCTCGAAGACCCGCAGCCTGAGCGCAGCGACCCGAACCGACCTCAGCGCGGACGACCTGGCTTTCATCAAGCGGGTGCGCCGCACGCGCTCGCTTTCCATGGGCGACCGCGAGCACATGGCGGCGATCGCGGCCAAGCGGCCGAAGATCGACCTCGACATCAATTTCGAGTTCGACTCCGCGCGGCTGACGCCGCGGGCCCAACCGCAGCTCGACAACCTCGGCAAGGCTCTGACCAGCCCTGAACTGTCCGGCGCGATCATCATGCTGGGCGGCCACACCGACGCCAAAGGCAGCGAAGCCTACAATCAGAAGCTGTCCGAGCGGCGCGCGGAGACGGTGAAAAAATACCTCGTCAAGCACTTCCGCATTCCGCCGCAGAATCTTATGGCTTCCGGCTACGGCGAGAAGGGCCTGAAGAATCCGGCCGATCCGTATGACGGCGCCAACAGGCGCGTCGAAATCGTCAACGTCGCCGAGAAGGAGCAGGCATCGAACCTGAAGTGACCGATATGCCGTGGCACCGCCGGACGGTCTGCGCGTTTTCCGGCGGCGCCGCGACGCTTCTGCCAATTGCCTGTTCGGAGTGGAAACGGTAGGCTTTATATTAAATTGAGCAGAGCCTGCCGTCCCGCGTCGGACCGGCGTCACGGCATCTCGTCACAGTCGCTCCGGCCGATGCCGCGAGAGGTGGTGGCCACGGGAGGTTGAAGCAGGTTGAAGCGAGGACTGTTGCAGCGCACAATTCCTGCGGCGACAGGCTTCCGGCAACAGGCTTCCGGCGACAGGCTCTTCCGGCGACAGGCTGTTGCAGCAACTGAGTTGTTGCAGCAACTGAATGAGCGATGCCGCGGCGATAGCGAATGAGCGATTTAAGGTGTTGCAGCGACAGGCTGTTGCAGCAAAGGACGGTCCGGAACGAGAGATTTTGTTGGAAGAGGACGCTGGGAAAGGACACGTGTGATCGAAGCCGGTCGCCGGTCCCGACAAGCGAGACGCGATGATCAACCGCCTTGTGCCCGTGCTGACGGTGATTGCAGGAGCCATTGTGGCGATGCTCCTGGGCGCCGATGCCGCATGGGCGCAGAAACGGGTCGCGCTGGTGGTCGGCAACTCCGCTTACCAGACCGTGCCGCAGCTTCCGAATCCGTCGCGCGACGCCAATTCGGTCGCCAAGATGTTCCGCGATGCCGGTTTCGACAAGGTCGACATCATCCTCGATGCCGGCAACCTCAACTTCAAGCGCGCGATCCGCAAGTTCCAGGATGAGTCCGACCGCGCCGACATCGCCGTGATCTATTACGCCGGACACGGAATCGAGATCGGCGGCACCAACTACCTGATTCCGGTCGATGCCCGTCTTGCCAGCGACCGCGACGCCGAGGACGAGGCCATTACCTTGGAGCGGCTGGTGTCGTCCGCCGACGGCGCCAAGAAGCTGCGGGTCGTCATTCTCGACGCCTGCCGCGACAATCCCTTTACGGTGAAGATGCGCCGCGAGCGGCGAACGGCGAGCCGGGCGGTCACCGCCAGCGGCCTCGGCAAGGTCGAGCCGACCAGCACCGACACGCTGATCGCCTATGCGGCCAAGGCCGGCTCCACCGCGGAGGACGGCGTCGGCGACCACAGCCCGTTCACCACGGCGCTGCTCAAGAACCTGACCATCCCGGGGCTCGATATCCGCCTCGCATTCGGCCGCATCCGCGACGAGGTGCTCAAGATGACGGGCAGCCGCCAGGAGCCGTTCGTGTACGGCTCGCTCGGCGGCGGCAATATTTCCCTGGTGCCCGCTCCGGCCGAAACCAGGGAAGCGCCCTCCAGCGCCACCGACATCAAGGCGGACTACGACCTCGTGGCCAAGATCGGCTCGAAGCGGGCCTGGGAGGTCTTTCTCGGCACCTACAAGACCGGCTTCTATGCCGATCTGGCGCGGGCCCAGCTCGCGAGCCTCGCCGAGAAGAGTGCCGGCGCGGTCGCACGGCCGCCGTCCGGGAACGTGGCCGTGCCCGATGTCGACGACAAAACCATGGCTCCCGGACGCGAGCCGTCGGCGCGTGAAACCGCCGACTGGAACAGGGTCAAGGACAGCACCAGCCCGGCGGCGCTCGAGCGCTTCATCCGCCGGCATCCCGATTCGCCGCTTGCGATTTCGGCGCAGCAGCGCCTCGACGTGCTGAAACAGGCGGCCCAGGAGCGCGAGGAAAAGGCGCGCGCCGAACGCGAACGGGCGCGCGCCGAGCGCGAAGCCGCCCGCGAGGCGGCGCTCAAGGCGGCCGAGGAGGCCCGCAAGGAAGCCGGGCGCAAGAAGGCCGAGGCGCTGGCCGCTCGGAAGCGCGACGAGGAAGAACGCCGCGCCAAGGCGCTCGAGGCCGCCGAACGGGCCAAGGCGCTCGAAGCCGAACGCAGGGCCGCCGAAGCGAAGCGGGAGGCCGAGGAGGCCGAGAAGGCCAAGCAGGCGGCGCGGGCGGCCGCGTTGCGGGCCGAGAGCGAGCGCCGCGCCAAGGCGGCTGCAGAAGCCCGCAGGAAGGCCGAGGAAGCCGCCGCGCTGGAGGCCGCCTGCAAGGCGCAGCAAGGCAAGCTCGAGGCGATCATCGCCAAGGGCAGCGAAGGCAGCGGCATCGCCGATCTCAAGTCGTTCGAGAAGACCATCACCTGCGACCGGATCAGGCCGCAGGCCGTCGCCGCGCTCGAGAAGTTCGACGACGAAGCCGCCAAGCGCGCCGCGGCCCAGCCGAATTCGCCCGAACTGGTTCGCGCCGCGCAGACCCAGCTGGCGCGGATCGGCTGCATCAGCGATACGCCGGACGGCGTGCTGGGGCCGAACACCAAGAGCGCGCTGACCCGCTACCTCGCCGCGAAGGGCCGGAAGTCCGGCAGCGATATCGACGTGACCGAAGCGATGGTCGCCGGCCTGAAGAAGGAAGGCGGCCGGGTCTGCATGCCGGAGTGCAAGGCCGACGAAACCCTCAAGGGTAGTGTCTGCATCGCCAACGCCAAGCCGGAAGAGCCGAAGACCCATGCCCGCGACTCGCGTCACGAGCGGCGCAAATCGGCAAGGCGCGAACGCACGCGGCCAAGCCACGCCAGCCGTCCGGCGCCGCGGGCGCGGCAGCAGGCGTCGTCGCGCCCGTCGTCCCGTTATGGCGGTGGTGGCGGCGGACATGCGACGATGATCGGCGTCGGGTTTTAGAGTATGATCGCGAAAAGCGGGAGCCGGTTCTCGCAAAAAGACCATGTTCAAACATAAAAGAGAAACGGCGGGTCTGATTCAACACAAGCGGATCGGGGTCCGGTGGCCCGGCCCCGATATCTGCGATACGCTCCGGCAAACGTGGCCGCGAATGTCGGAGTTGCCGCAAATGCCGGAATCGAGACGAGAGCGTCACGACGACGGCGCATAGGAGTACCGACCATGGTTCAGCCCGTCGATCGGCGCAGCCGATCCCGCATCGCCGCCGCATGTCGTATCGCCGCATGTCTTGTCGCCACATGTCTTGCGGCCGGTATTTTCATATCCGCGCCCGCGGCGGCGGCCGATGGCGCCCGGTCGGCGACCGGCATGCGGACGGCCAGCGTCAGGCTCGCGAGCGCGCAACCCGTACGCGCCATCCGGCAGTGGATCTTCGCCATGCCACGGCCCCATCGGGTTTCCAATTGCCGCGCCCCGCGGTGCGGCAACGACGTCGTGCTGTTTCTCGGCATCGGCTACTGAGACGCCAGGCCGGCATTGCACCCGCACCGCATTGTCGCGGCCGGGCAGAGCAATCCGCCAGATCAATCGCTGCGTCGCCGGCGGTTTGAAAATGCAATATCCGTAGAGTAAGCTTTTCCAGGCGCAGGGAATTGACCGGCGCTTTCCGCTTCGGGCCCGCGTCTCATGAGAATCTGCGTTTCACTGCTTGCTGTTGTCCTGTTCGTCGTTTCCGTATTCCCGGCCAGGGCCGACGATTCCAGCGATCGTCTCGCGCTGGTCATCGGCAACGCCAAATATCCCGACAACGAATCTCCGCTCAAGGAGCCGATCAACGACGCGCGCGACGTCTCCGACGAATTGAAGCGCGACGGATTCGTGGTCGAGACCGGCGAAAACCTGACCGGCGACGGCATGCGCCGCGCCCTCGCCAAGCTCTATGGGCGCGTCAAGCCCGGCTCGGTGGTGCTGATCTTCTTCAGCGGCTTCGGCGTCCAGTCGGCGCGCCAGACCTACCTGCTGCCGGTCGACGCGCAGATCTGGACCGAGGCCGACGTGCGGCGGGACGGCTTCAGCCTCGAAACCATTCTCGGCGAGGTCAACAGCCGCGGCGCCGGCGTCAAGATCGCGCTGCTCGATGCCTCGCGCCGCAATCCGTTCGAGCGCCGCTTCCGCAGCTTCTCGGCGGGCCTTGCGCCGGTGATCGCACCGAGCGGATCGCTGGTGATGTATTCCGCGGCGCTGAGTTCGGTCATCAGCGACACCGGCGCCGACCGCAGCCTGTTCGTCGGCGAACTGCTCAAGGAGATCCGCGTCCCCGACCTGACGGCGGAGGAAACACTGAACCGCACCCGCGTCGGCGTCACCCGCGCCTCGCGCGGCGAGCAGGTGCCCTGGATCTCATCGTCGCTGGCCGAGGACTTCTCCTTCGTGCCGGACGGCCGGAAGAGCGCCGGACCGATCGAGCCGGAGAAGCCGAAACCCACCTCGCCGGCCGCCACGACGAAGCCGGCCGAGCCTTCGCCGGCCACCGAGTCGGCGAAAACCGAGACGCCGAAAGACACCAAAAAGGAGGCCGCACCGCAGCCGGAAGCCAAGCCGGGGCAGCCCGCCGAGACCGCCAAGGTCGAACCGGCCGAGGCGTCAAAGCCGAAGCCGGCGGAGAAGCCATCCGCGAAACCATCCCCAGCGTCGTCCGGCGAAAAAGCATCGGCAGCGAGGCCCGAGACGAAACCTGAGACGAAACCCGAGACTCCGCCCGCGAAACCCGTCGCCGTGCGCACGCATGACGACAAGGCGCTGCTGGTGGCGCTGGCCGACGACCCGACGGTGAAGACCCTGAACGGCAAGATCGCCAGCAACCCGAAGGACGGCAACGCGCTGTACCGGCGCGGCCAGGTCTATGCCAGCCGCGGCGCCTATGTTCATGCGATCAAGGATTTCGACGCCACGCTCAGGCTCAATCCGAAGGATGTCGAGGCGCTGAACAATCGCTGCTGGACCCGCACCGTGATCGGCGATCTCGCCGCCGCCGAGAAGGACTGCAACACGGCGCTGCGGTTGCGGCCCGGCTTTGTCGATGCCCTCGACAGCCGCGGCCTGCTGCACCTGAAGCGCGGCGAGGCCAGGAATGCCATCGCCGATTTCGATGCCGCCCTGAAGGTCAATCCGCGTCTGACCTCGTCGCTCTATGGCCGCGGCCTGGCCAGGCAGCGCATCGGCAAGACCACCGAAGCCGACGTCGACATCAACAACGCCAAGGCGATGGACCCGAACATCGTCAAGGAGTTCGCCGGCTACGGCGTGTACTGAGGAGTTCATCACCGATTCGCGGGATTGGCAGGATGCGCCGGCCGTGAAAACCTGCCTGTCGGGCCCCTCCATCCGGGGCGGCCGGAGCCGGGTGCGGCAGAATTGAGGGTTTCGACGGGGGCGGGTTTCGCCCCGCCATTTGAACGAACATCTCCGTCGATGCGACGGACCAATCAGCCCGTCTGTCGGGCCCTGTTTATTGATGATGATTGCAGGCGGACCGCGCCGCAGGAGGAAATGACGATGTCGGGACTGGGGAAGCACAGCTATTTCAACAGGTCTTTCAACACGATCCGGGCCGTTCTCGCGATCGGCGCGGTGGCGGCGATGTCGGTCACGGCGGTCCGGGCCGCCGACGACGTGACCGAAGGGCAGATCCTTCGGGCGCTGGCGCCGAAGAAGCCGCTGACCCGCAGCCTGTCGATGACGCCGCCCGCCGAGGCGGCCCCGTCGGCGGCCGAGACCCGCTTCGTCGACAGCCTGCGCAACCGGCCGACCCGTTCGCTCTCCACCGGCGAGCGCCAGCAGATCGCAGCCATCGTCAAGGACAAGCCGAACATCGATCTCGAAATCACCTTCGAGTACAATTCGGCGAAGATCGGCAGGAAAGCCCGCCCCGCCGTCGAGGCGCTGGGCAAGGCGCTGACCAATCCCGAACTCAAGGGTTCGACCTTCCTGGTCGCCGGCCATACCGATGCGGCCGGCAGCGACGCCTACAACCAGGAGTTGTCGGAGCGGCGCGCCGACGCCGTCAAGGGCTACCTCGTCAGCCAGTTCGGCATTCCGGCGACCGACCTCGTGACCGTCGGCTATGGCGAGAGCCGGCTCAAGCTGCCTGACGCCCCCAACGATCCGGCGAACCGCCGCGTCCAGGTGGTGAACATGCAGAACAAGACCACCGCGTCGAAGTGAGCCGGCGCAGGTGAAGGGGGTTCGCGGTCGCCGTTCCACCCGCTGCGATGCCGGATGGCGTCGCGGCGGAATATCCCTTGCGATGATGCTCGCGCTGGTCGGGACCGGCTTAAGCCTTGCCGGGAGCCTTGCCGGGAGCCTTGCCGCGGCCCGCGCGGCGGATGCAAAGAGCGACGCCGAGACCAAGCCGGCGCAGGGCGCGTCGGTCGTGGTGGTGCGCGCCACCAATGCCTGCTTCTCCGACATGGTGCGCGTCACCGGCTTCGTCGTGCCGCGCCGCGAGGCGGTGGTCAATGTCGACACCGAGGGCTCCCGCGTCACCGAAATCCTCGTCCGCGAGGGCGACCTCGTCAAACACAACCAGGACCTCGCCCGGCTGACGCCGCCGCCGGCGGGGGGGTCGCGCACCCCGATCACGCTGCGCGCGCCGGCCGCCGGCCTCGTCACCAAGGTCCACACCATGGTCGGCGCGCCGGCCTCGCCGCAGGCCAAGCCGATGTTCCGCATCGCGATCGACAACGCCTTCGAGCTCAACGCCGAGGTGCCGAGCATCCAGCTTCTCAAGCTGTTGCCGGGCGCGTCGGCCCGGATCAGCCGCGACGATACCCCCGACCTGATCGGGCAGGTGCGCCTGATCTCGCCGGAGATCGACCGCCGCACCCAGCTCGGCCATGTCCGGATTTCCCTGCCCGCGCGCGCCTCGCTGAAGGTCGGATTGTTCGCGCGGGTGGCGATCGACGCCAAGCGAAGCTGCGGCGTCGCGATTCCACGCTCGGCCATCGATCACTCCACGATTCAGGTCGTCACCGACAATGTGGTGGAGACGCGGCGCGTGCGCGTCGGACTGGTCTCCGACACCCGCATCGAAATTCTCGACGGCCTGAAGAAAGATGAAATCGTCGTCGCCAACGCGGGCACCTCGCTGCACGACGGCGATCGCGTCAAGATCATGTTTGCCGACGACCTCGACCGATCGCGAGCACGCTAAATGGCACTGAACATCTCGGCCTGGTCCATCCGTCACCCGCTGCCCTCGGTGGTCTTCTCGATCATCCTGCTGGTGCTCGGCTGGATGAGCTTCACCAAGCTCGCCATCACCCGCCTGCCCAGCGCCGACATTCCGGTGATCTCGGTCGCGGTATCCCAGTTCGGCGCCGCGCCGGCAGAACTCGAATCGCAGGTGACGAAGACCATCGAGGACGGCGTGTCGGGCGTCGAGGGCGTGCGCCATATCGCCTCCTCGATCACCGACGGCCTGTCGGTGACCACCATCCAGTTCAACCTGGAAACCAACACCGACCGCGCGCTGAACGACGTCAAGGACGCGGTGACGCGCGTGCGCGCCAACCTGCCGCAGAACGTCAACGAACCGCTGATCCAGCGCGTCGACGTGATCGGCCTGCCGATCGTCACCTACGCCGCGATCTCGCCGGGCAAGACGCCCGAACAGCTGTCCTACTTCGTCGACGACGTGGTGAAGCGCGCGCTGCAGGGCGTGCGCGGCGTCGCCCAGGTCGAGCGCATCGGCGGCGTCGAGCGCGAGATCCTGGTCTCGCTGGACCCGGACCGGCTGCAGGCCGCCGGGCTCACCGCCGTCGATGTCAGCCGGCGGCTGCGCGGCACCAATGTCGATCTGGCCGGCGGACGCGCCGAGATCGGCAAGAACGACCAGGCGATCCGCACGCTGGCCGGCGCCAAGACACTGAACGATCTCGCCGGCACCATGATAAGCCTGCCGGCCGGCGGCGAGGTGCGCCTCGACGACCTCGGCACCGTCACCGACACCATCGCCGACCGCCGCACCTTCGCCCGCTTCAACGGCGAGCCGGTGGTTGCGCTCGGCATCAAGCGCTCCAAGGGCGCCAGCGACGTGGTGGTCGCCGAAGCCGTGCAGAAGCGCATCGACGCGCTGAAAGCCGCCTATCCCGACGTCGACCTGAAACTGATCGATACCTCGGTCGATTTCACCAAGGGCAACTACGAAGCCGCGATCTCGACCCTGTTCGAGGGCGCGATCCTCGCCGTCATCGTGGTGTTCCTGTTCCTGCGCGACTTCCGCGCCACCGTGATCGCCGCGGTGTCGCTGCCGCTGTCGATCTTTCCGGCGTTCTGGGCGATGGACCTGCTCGGCTTCTCGCTGAACCTGGTCAGCTTCCTTGCCATCACGCTCTCCACCGGCATTCTCGTCGACGACGCCATCGTCGAGATCGAGAACATCGTGCGCCACATGCGGATGGGCAAGTCGCCCTACCGCGCGGCGCTGGAAGCCGCCGACGAGATCGGCCTGGCGGTGATCGCCATCAGCCTCACCATCATCGCGATCTTCGCACCCGCAAGCTTCATGTCCGGCATCGCCGGGCAGTTCTTCAAGCAGTTCGGCATCACCGTCTCGGTGCAGGTGTTCTTCTCGCTGCTGGCGGCGCGATTCGTCACCCCGGTGCTCGCCGCCTATTTCCTGAAGGACCATCCCCACGAAGACCCGCCGCCGGGCCGCGTGCTGCGCGCCTATACACGCCTCATCACCTGGTCGGTGAAGCACTATTTCCTCACGGTGCTGCTCGGCTTCGCGATCTTCGCGGCCTCGATCTGGAGCATCAAGCTGTTGCCGCAGGGCTTCCTGCCGGCGCAGGACACCGCCCGCTCGCTGCTCGCCATCGAGCTGCCGCCGGGATCGCAGCTCGCCTTCACCGAGAAGGTGACCGAGGACATCGTCGCGCGCCTGCGCCGGCGGCCCGAGGTCAGGAGCGTCTTCGTCGATGGCGGCCATGTGCCGCCCGGCACCTACGAGGTCCGGCGCGCCGCGCTCATCATCAACTATACGCCGAAGGGCGAGCGCAAGATCACCCAGCGCGCCCTTGAGCTTGCGATCAGCAACGAACTCAACAACGTTCCCGACATCCGCTACTGGTTCCTCGACGAGAACGGCCTGCGCGCGATCTCGCTGGTGGTCACCGGCACCGACAGCAACATCGTCAGCAACGTCGCCAGCGAACTCGGCAACCAGATGAAGCGGATTCCGCTGATCGCCAACGTGATCTCGGAAACCTCGCTCGACCGGCCCGAACTGCGCATCCAGCCGCGCGCCGATCTCGCCGCGCGGCTCGGCGTCTCCACCGAAAGCCTGTCGGAGACCATCCGCGTCGCCACCATCGGCGACGTCGGACCGGCGCTCGCCAAGTTCGACGCCGGCGACCGCCAGGTGCCGATCCGCGTCCAGCTCGAGGACAGCGCCCGCGCCAACCTGGGAATGCTGGAACAATTGCGGGTGCCGCTGGGCGGCGGCCGCGGCGGCGTGCCCCTGTCGGTCGTCGCCGATATCAAGCTCGACCAGGGCCCGACCAGCATCAACCGCTACGACCGCCAGCGGCAGGCCACCGTCGCCGCCGATCTGGTCGGTACCTCCGCGCTCGGCGACGCCCTGACGCGGATCTACGAACTGCCGGTGATGAAGAGCCTGCCGAAGAACGTGCAGGTCAACCAGTCCGGCGATGCCGAAAGCCTCAACGAGCTGTCGGCCGGTTTCGCCACAGCCATCAGCGCCGGCCTGATGATGGTCTATGCGGTTCTGGTGCTGTTGTTCGGAACCTTCCTGCAGCCGATCACCATCCTGTTCTCGCTGCCGCTGTCGATCGGCGGCGCGATCGGCGCGCTGCTCCTGACCGGCAAGCAACTGACGACGCCGGTCTGGATCGGCATCCTGATGCTGATGGGCATCGTCACCAAGAACGCCATCATGCTGGTGGAGTTCGCGGTCGAATCGATCCGTGGCGGCATGGCGCGCGACGACGCCATCATCGATGCCGGCATGAAGCGCGCCCGCCCGATCGTGATGACGACGATCGCGATGGCCGCCGGCATGATGCCGAGCGCGCTCGCCTTCGGCGCCGGCGGCGAGTTCCGCTCGCCGATGGCGCTGGCGGTGATCGGCGGATTGATCTTCTCGACGCTGCTGTCGCTGATCTTCGTGCCGGCGATGTTCCTGGTGATGGACGACCTCGGCCGGCTGATCTGGCGCTTCGGCCGGCGCCTGCTGACCTCGACCGGCGAGGCCGCGCATGACGGCGATGAGGCGCCGGCCGGCGAGCACAAGCAGCCGACGTGAGCAACCGCGCAAGCGCCTGGAAGACGTCATCCTGAGCGCATCATCGGGAATCCGTTTTGCGCTCCGATCTACAACACAAAAAACGTCGTCTCAGCCCGCGCGAGGACGACGCCGTGAGTAGCGATACGCAATATCCCGATCCCGAAAACTACGCGTTATCCCAAAAACTACTCGTTGCGTGCCACCGCCGAGAGCTTGCCGATGTTGAGCAGCAGCACACGGCCGCGTTGCAGGTCGAGGATGCCGTCGCGGCGCCATTGCTGGAGCTGCCGGTTGACGCTCTCGCGCGCGGCACCGACGAAGATGCCAAGCTGCTCCTGCGAGATATGGACCTCGGAGCCGAAATCGGATGCCAGCGCGCACAGCCGGCGCGCCAGCCGCACCGGCAGCGGCTGCAACATCGATTCCTCCATGCGCTCGCTCATCCAGCGGATGCGCTGGCACAACAGCTCGATCAGCTTGACCGCGACCCGCGGCTCACGCTCCAGATGCGCCAGAAAATCCTCCCGGCGCAGCACGAACAGTTCGCTCGGCTCGGCGGCCGTCGCGTCCGCGGTCCGTGGCTGGCCGTCGAGCACCGCGACCTCGCCGAACAGATCGCCCGGCCCGAGGAAATTCAGGGTCAGCCGCGAGCCGTCCGACGCGCCGGTCTCGATCCTGACCTGGCCGCGCCGCACCCCGAACAGCGCATCGCCGCTGTCGCCCTTCTGGAACAGCACCTCGCCGCCGGAAAGCTGCTGGGTGTGGCAGAGCTGCGAGATCCGCTGCAGTTCTTCCGCGCCGAGTTCCGCGAACATCGGGTTCATCTTCAGAATGACGGCGAATTCAGCCTGTTTGCTCATTGCAGTAAAATCTCACTCCCGGCCGCCGGATCCGGACGGCTTCGCGGCGGGAATCATCAAGGGCATCGAACGATGAGCGCTCCTGCGCCGCGGCATGTCACGCAATGGCCGCAAGTGTGGCACAAGTCACATCCGATTGCAGCATCCCGTGGTGAATTCCGTCGTTTTGTCGCGCCGCTCTCGGCGCACGGAACCGGAAAGATCACCGGCCGGATGCGCCCCGGAATGAGGACGTCAGAATGAAGCTATTCAAGATCGTTGCCGTCGGCCTGCTCGTCGCGATCGCGGTGTGCGTCGGCCTGGTCTGGACGGTGGGGGTTCCGGGCGGCATCGCGACCTCGGCGCTGCAGGCGCGGTTCACGCGCGACACCGGCTACCGCCTGACGATCGACGGCCGCGCGCGCATCGGCCTGTGGCCCGCCTTCCGGCTGACCATGAACGACGTCTCGGTCGAGGCGCCGGGCGAGCATGCGATGACCGAGCGCGCCGACATCGACCGGGTGCGCATCGAAATGCCGCTTCGCGCATTGCTGTCGCGCGAGCCGAAGATCACCTCGGTGACGCTCGACCGGCCGGTGCTGCGCCTGCCGCTGCTGCGTGAACGCGCGCCGGAGCAGACCGGAACCGCGGAGGACACCGCCGGCCCGTCGAACGGCACGATGCCGGCCATCGACCGCGTCGTCGTGACCGACGGCACGATCGTCTTCGCCAATCCGCGCGACAAGGTCGAGGACCGCATCACCGCGATCAATCTCGAAGCCAAGGTGGACGGCAAGGCCGAAGGGAACGCCGATGGCGGCGACGGATACACTGCGACGGGATCGGCCCGGGCCGGAGATCACGCGCTCAAGCTCGACGTCAGGGCCACCGTTCCGCCCCAGGCGACCGGGCACAGCACCATTCCCGTGCAACTGACGCTGGAAGCGCCGACGCTGCTGCTCCACACCATCACCAGCTCGGCCGAGGTGCGGCTCAAGAAGTCCACGGTGATGATCAACGGCCTCTCCGGCAAGCTGGGGAGCCGTCCGTTCAACGGCTGGGCGTCGGTCGACCTCGCCGGCAAGCCGCTGGTCAAGCTGGACCTCGACTTCCAGGAGCTTGCCGTCGGCGAGCCCGCGAACCGCGAGGCACCGCGTCCCAACCCCCGCGCCGTTGTGCAATGGAGCGACGCGCCGCTGGGGTTCGATCGGCTCAACTATGTCGATGCCGATATCCGCCTCTCGGCGGCGCGGATGCTGATCGGCGATCTGCGGCTGGCGCCGGTCGCGATCGAGGCGACGCTGGAACGCGGCGTGCTCAAGACCAGCGTGCAGAATCTCGGCGTCTATGACGGACATGCCAGCGGCAATCTGACGATCGACGTGTCGCGCGGCGAACCGGCCTACACGATGAACACCGACCTCGATGGCGTTCGCGCGCTGCCGATGCTGTCGGGGCTTGCGGATTTCGATCATCTCGACGGCAAGCTGCGGGCCAAGCTGGCGATGCGGTCGCACGGCGCCAGCCCGCGCGCCATCATGGCCGGACTGGCCGGCACCGCCTTCGTCAATTTCCAGGACGGCTCGGTCCGCGGGCTGAACCTCGCCAAGATGATCCGCGCCTTGACCTCGGGCTCGCTGTCGGGCTGGCAGGCCGGCCCCGATCAGGCCACCGACCTCACCCAGCTCAGCGCCTCGTTCAGCGTCAAGGACGGCAAGGCGACCACCTCCGATATCGCGCTGGCCGGGCCCCTGGTCCGCGTCACCGGCGGCGGCACGGTGGACCTTGCGGCACGATCGCTCGATCTGCGCGTCGCGCCGAAGCTGGTGATGACCACCGAGGGCCAGGGCAGCGCGGCGACCCCGGTCGGCCTCGGCGTTCCGGTCGCCATCGAGGGCAACTGGAGCGAGCCGCGAATCTATCTCGACGCGGCCGGCATCCTCAACGACCCCGACGCGGCCTATGCGCGCCTGCGCGAGCTGGGCCAGGGCCTGTTCGGCAACGGCACCTCCGGTGGCGCGCTTGGCGGCGGTCTCGGTGGCAGTCTCGGCGAAACGCTTGGTGGAACGCTCGGCACCATGATCCAGCAGGGGCTGGGCAACGGCAAGCCCGCGCAGCCCGCGAATCCGGAGGCCGGGGAGGACACGCCCGCCAAGGACGCCCCCTCGCCGATCGACGGCATTCTCAAGCAGTTGTTCGGACGCCACTGACCCGCCGCGTGCCAGAGCCATTTCCGTTCCGATTCTATCGGAACGGGGCTCCATATTTTTGTTTTAACGCGTTTTCTTTATGCGAACCGGCACCCACTTCGCTCGAAAACGCGCTAACCATGAAGCGGCACGACGCCGGTCGCGAGCGCCGAATTGTGCTATAGGCCATCCGAGACGAAGCTTCCGCATCCGCGCGGCATCGACGCTTCGTTCAACCGGATATTGCAACCGGACCTCGCAACCGGATTTCGGATGGATGGTCGACGTCAAGGACAAACCCTGGTTTCGCCGCGGCGGACTGTTCGCGAAATACGTGCTGTCGCTGGTCGGCCTGGTGCTGTTCGTGCTCGCCGTCAACGGCGCCTTCGAAACCCTCATCATCTACCGGGAAACCAGGACCAGCCTCTCCGATGCCATGGCGGAGAAGGCGGAAACGGTATCGCGCCGCATCGCGCAGTCGATGTCCGATCTCGAGCGCCAGATCAGCTGGGTGACCCGCGCCAGCTCCACGACGCTGGCGCAGCGGCAGGCTGACTACAAGCTGCTGCTGGGGCAGCAGCCGGCGATCGACCAGATCTTCAAGCTGGACGGCGACGGGCGCGAACAATTGCGGGTGACGCGCTCCGCCATCACCCTCGACAGCGGCGCGAACTTCTCCCGCGACGCCAGCTTCCGCGAGACCGTCCGCCGGGGCGCATCGTTCGGGCCGGTTCAGTTTCGCGATGGCCGCGCCACCATGTCGATCGCCGTCGCCCATTCCGGACGCGACGCCGGCGTCACGGTGGCCGACATCAACCTCCGCTTCCTGAGCGATTTCGTCGACGCGGTGCGGGTCGGCAAGGTGACCGCCGCCTATATCATCGCCCCCTCGGGGCGGATCATCGCCGGCGCCGGCGCGGTCGGCACCATCGGACGCGACGTCGCCGGGCTGCCGCAGGTTGCCTCGCTTCTCAAAACCGCGACCGCGACAACCGCCGAGGGCACGGATATCGGCGGCCAGGCCGTGCTGACCGCGGCGCGGCCGGTGCCGCGGCTCGGCTGGTTCGTGATGCTGGAACAGCCGACCAGCCAGGCATTGGCGCCGGTGCATGAGCTGATGGTCCGGATCGCCATCCTGGTCGCGCTCGGCCTCGTGGTGGCGATCCTTGCCGGCATGCTGCTGGCCCGGCGGATGGTGGTTCCGATCAGCGCCCTGCGCTCCGGCGCGCGGCGGCTCGGCAGCGGCGATTTCAGCCATCGCATCGACATCAAGACCAACGACGAACTGGAAGAACTCGCCGACCAGTTCAACAGCATGGCGGGGCAACTCCACGAGACCTATTCCGACCTCGAAACCAAGGTCGAGGAACGGACCCGCGATCTCGCGCGGTCGGTCAACGAGCTGAAGGTTCTCGAGGAAGTCGGCCGCGCCGTGGTGTCGTCGCTCGACCTCGACGACGTTCTGCCGACGGTGGCCTCCCGCGCGCTGGAGATCACGCAGGCCGACGCGGTGCTGATCTACAGTTTCGATCCGACAGGCCGCTGCTTCCATCTTGCCGAATCGACCGGCATCGATCGGGCGCTCGGCCTGACCGGCGACGACCTGTCCGCCGGGCTGGACGACAGCATCCTCGGCGAGGCCGCGCGATCGGGACAGCCGACCGCCGTGCCCGATATCGGCGAGGCGGCCGACCGCAAATTGAAGCACGTCGCGCTGGCCGCCGGCTTCCACTCGGCCCTGGTGGTGCCGCTGCTCGACCAGAGCGACATCCTCGGCGCGCTGGTGGTGATGCGCAAGGCCGCAGGGCCATTCGCGCCGGGCCTCACCGGCCTGATGCGGACATTCGCGCACCAGTCGGTGCTGGCGATGCGCAACGCGCGGCTGTTCCACGAGGTCGACCACAAGGGCCGCGAACTCGCCCAGGCGCGCGATACCGTGCAGCAGCAGGCCGACAAGCTGCAGGAGCAGACCGACCAGCTTCTCAACTGGAACCGCTCGCTGGAGGAGCGCGTGCAGAAGCAGCTCGGCGAGATCGAGCGCATCCGCCGGCTGGAGCGCTTCCTGGCGCCGCAGGTGGCGCAGCTGATCGCATCATCCGACGGCCACGACTCGCTGCTCAACAGCCACCGCCGCGAGGTGACGGTGGTGTTCTGCGATCTGCGCGGCTTCACCGCCTTCACCGAAAGCTCGGAGCCGGAAGAAGCCATGAACGTGCTGCGCGAATATCACGCAGCCCTCGGCGAACTGATCTTCCGCTACGAGGGCACGCTCGACCGCTACGCCGGCGACGGCGTGATGGTGCTGTTCAACGCGCCGATCCCGTTTCCGGACCACGCCCGCCGCGCGGTGAAGATGGCGGTGGAGATGCGCGACAACATCGGCCGGCTCACCGCGAAATGGCGCAACCGTGGCCACAGCCTCGGCTTCGGCGTCGGCATCGCGGTCGGCTATGCCACGTTGGGACAGATCGGCTTCGAGCGGCGGCTGGAATATGCGGCGATCGGCAGCGTCACCAATCTCGCCTCGCGGCTGTCCGATGAAGCCAAGGCGGGGCAGATCATCGTCAGCCAGCGCGCCTATGGCATGGTGGAGGAATGGGTCGAGGCGCGGCCGATCGAACCGCTGAAGCTCAAGGGCTTTCATCATCCGGTCGCCGCCGTGGAGATTCTCGGCTGGCGCGTGCCGGCGGCGGAAGCGGCCGCGGCCGCAAATCCCCGGGCGTCTTGAACCGCGCATGGATCGACGGCGACCTATCGGGGTCGCCCGATCGGCCGACGCCCGCAGCCGCCCGAAGTGGAGGTCGTGGTACAAGGAGTCTTGGTGCAGGGAGTCTTGGTGCGAGAGGGCTCGGCGCGAGGGGTCTTGGCGCGAGGGGTCTTGGCGCGAAGGGTCTTGGCGCGAAGGGTCTTGGCGCGAAGGGTCTTGGCGCGGATCGACGGCTCCCGTAGTCTATCGGCTCCAGGCACCGCGTTTGCGCCTTGCCAGCCCGGACCACCAACTCCAATGTTTCAACCTCGACGCTTCAACCTGGACGTTTGATGACATTTCCCTCGGCTGCGCCCGGATTGCCCCGCCCTCCCGTTTCCCATCCCCGCGCCTCCCATCCCCGCGCCGGGCAGGCCGCTGCCCGCCGCCTTGGTCTCGCCCTCGCATTCGTCGCCGCGACCGCCTCCGTTGCCGCCGCGGCCGAGGAAACGCCGGGCCATGCCGCGGCCGTCACCGTGCTGCGCGCGACAAAAGCCTGCTTCTCCGACACCGTCGACGTGTTCGGAATCCTCCTGCCCAGGGACGAGATCGCGGTTCGCCCGGATCGGCCGGGACTGAAGGTTGCCGAGGTTCTGGCCGACGCCGGTGAAACCGTGACCAAGGGACAGATCCTGGCCAAGCTGGCATTGCCAAACGGCGATACCACGCAGGTGGAAGCGCCGGCGGCGGGCCTGGTCGCCGCATCATCGGCCGTCGTCGGCGCCGTCGCGTCGGGCAAGGGCGAAGCCCTGTTCAACATCATCACCGGCACCGATTTCGACCTGGCGGCGCAGGTGCCGACCGAAAGCCTGCCGCGGCTCAAGGTCGATCAGCCCGCGACCATCAAGATTCTCGGAACCGGCAGCATCAAGGGCAAGGTCCGGCGGGTCGCCGCGACGGTGGAGCCGAACACCCAGCTCGGCCAGGTCTTCATCTCGGCCACGTCGCGAAAATTCCTGCCGGCGAACTCGCCGGGGCGTGCCTCGATCAAGACCGGCGAAAGCTGCGGGGTCTCGGTGCCGCTGACCGCCATCCTCTACAGCAGCGCGGGCACCGTGATCCAGGTGATCCGCCGGGATCGGGTCGAGACCCGACGCGTCGAAACCGGGCTGATGGCCGGCGGCAAGGTGGAAATCCGCGAAGGACTGTCGGAAGGCGAGATCGTGGTGGCCCGGGCCGGCGCGCTGCTTCGCGAAGGCGACCCGGTCCGGCCGATCGCCGCCGACACCGGCGGTCGTTAGAGCGCAATCCCCTAGGCTGCGCAGCGTTACGTCATGACGCAACGCGCCCGGGACATGCCGGACGCGAATTCTCAAATCGGCACTTGGGACGATGAGAGGTTCGGCTCAGTTGCGGGCGCGGGCCGAGGCCTGCATCTCGGGCCGGAACTGGACGTCCTCGGACAGCGACGACGACACCGACGGAACCTGCTGACCCGCCGATGCCTGCAACACACCGGCGCGCGTCCTGCTGAAGACGGCCTCGGCGCCCATCGTCTGCGAATTCAGGTTGTCGAGCAGTTCCGAGACCAGCAGGCTGTTGTCGCCCCTGCCGTCGTCGACCACCTTGCCCGGCGTCGACGACGACAGGACCAGGGCTTCGGCGGGCGCATTGATCGGCGCCAGGCCATGGGAATAGGACCGGAAGCGGCGCTCATAGGGGTTGCGGCGCGAGGCGTCGACCACGACGAGCTTGGCGCGGGCGCCGCGCTGCTTCATCATGTCCAGCACGGATTCGATGCTGGTGCCCTCATGCCGGACATCGGCTTCCTTCCAGATCGCGGCATCGACCGGGATCATGTAGCTCTCGCGTCCGGCCTGGACGCCATAGCCGGCAAAGAACAGCATCACGACCGACTCGGGACGGATCCTGGCCCGCAGCCGCTCGACCGCCCGCCGCATCTCGGCCTTGCCGGCATCTTCGACGAGATCGACGCTGAACCCGTCGCGGCGCAGCGCTGCGCTCAGCGCGCGGGCATCGTTGACCGGCTGCGTCAGCGGCTTGTTGGCGTCCGGGTAGTGGCTGTTGCCGATTACCAGCGCGATCTTGGCCGGGCCCCGCATCGGTTCGACGGTCGCTGCGGCCGATTGCGTCGCCTCCGCCGCGCGCTTGTACAGGGCGGCATGGGCACCGATGGCGAGCGACAGCGTGGCGGCGACCACGGCCCCGATCGTTGCCGTACGGCGTGATACGCGAAACTGCCGGATATTCATCACCAGGTTCCCATCGTCATGCCGTCACGACCAATCAGTCGCGCCAGCACACATCTCGGTTTGAAGGGTTGCGCAGGTCTTGCCGCTGAATTGTGCTCGATTTGCGGCAGTGCAATATAACAAACTGTTACCGTAAGCCGCTTCGCGACTCAACCTCGTGTTCCGGTTTCGAGGACAGCCCCGTCATCCGGGTTTCCGATCGCGGTTTCGGGATACGGCGGAATGTCCGTAAGCCCATGATTTCCCGGTGGTTCTGGTTCAGGAACGCGCTGGACGGCTTGACGCCGCAGGAGGCGGATTCCTGAACCACCACCCCCGGCTCACTTGCCGAAGACCGCTTTGCAGGCCGGGCTCAGATTGGCCTTCTGGCGGCGCATGCAGGCGGTGATGCCCGGAATATTGGGGATCTCGCTGCTGCACAGCCGGAAGGCATCCGGGGTGCAGGCGATGCGCTGCTCGTTGGTATAGGCGTGGCTGGCGGACGCGAACGCGGTCAGCGACAGCGCGGTGGCGACGCCGAACAGGGCGGCGCGGATGGCGAAGCGGCTCGTGTTGAACTTGGACATGGCTCTCTCCCGTGGCTTGCCGATCTGCTTGCCGATCAGCCGTTGAACATGTCCGGATGATGCCGCGTCCCACGCTCGGGGTCCGTGATCAGCATCACACTTGAAAAACCGATCGATTTGTGCAGTTTTTCAAAGGCTTGGACATCGCCTGCGGCGCCGGATGGCGGCGCGCGCGGCGAGGATGGACGGAAGGGCTGTTGATGGGGCTTCGTGACTTGGCCGGCGCGACCTGTCGCGCCCTGACGGCCACCAAGGACGGCCCGTCGCTCTATGACGTCTGCGATCCGCTGCTGCGCCATCATCGCGGCGGCGACGCCCATCTGGCCAAATTCTATCGCACGGCGCTCGGCAACATGGCGCTGCGCCCGCTGCTGCGGCGGGCGGGCCTGCCCGAATTACGCGATCCCGAACGGCTCGCCGCGTTGCGCGCGGCGATCACCCAGGCCCGCGACCTCGACAGTCCGGACTGGTCGGCCATTGGCCGACCCGTGGCGCAATTGATCGATACCGTGGAGCTTCGTCACCCATCGCCGCCGGCCCCGGCCGCGCCCGGCCATGCGCCGCCGCTACCGGACATCGAGCAGGCGATCCGCGTTTGCGGACGCCACCTGCTGGGGTCGTTCAAGCGCAACGGCTTCATCCCCACTTATGCCGCCTTCAACCTGATCGGCGACCCCGACCTGCGCGGCAAGGACTTCCTCGCGGCGCTGACCGGCCTCAACGCGCGCGGCTACAAGAACTCGACGCTGCTGTTCAACCTCGCGCGCGTGTTCATCGCGCGCTCGCCGGCGGCCCGGCTCATCAATCCGCCATGGACCGGCATCGCCGAGCCGATGTGGGAGCCGGTGCAGATCCGGCATCGCTCCGCCTACTACGACGCCTTCTTCACCGAAGCGCTGCTCGGCTATCTCGACAGCGGGCTGGCGGCGCCCGACGAAGCCCCGGCCGCGCGGCGCGCCATCGACGCCATGGTCGATTTCTGCCTGCGGCCGAGCCGCGAAACGGTGGCCGGCCGCGACGGCCGCAACTACGATGTCATCACCGCCCTGGCGCCGGCGCCGCATCCGCGTTTCAGCCGCTTCTTCGCGCAGATCAAGCAGGATCTCGGCTTCGGCATCTACGTGCCGGACTGCGACACCACTGCCTGCTCGTTCTCGGCCGCGACCCAGGCCGGCGCCACCGACCCGATCCTCGATCAGCCGCTGGTCGATTTCTATGCCGGCTATCAGGTCGACGGCGGCAGCAACGAACCGCTGGTCACCGTGCCGCTCAACGACAACATCGACTACGACGGCGCCATCGTCACCTGGATCGACAATCTGGCGGGCGAACGCCCCTACGGCAACGATCTCGATCCCACCCTGAATCTCGACGTGCTGGAAGTCTCGTTCCGCAATCTCGCTCGCTGGCGAATCCTGGAAACGCCGTCGCGTCTCGCCATGCTCAAGCGCATCATCGCATTCCAGCGCCGGTTGGTGGAAAGCGGCGCCTTCGCCGATCCGCGCGCGCACATCTACTACCTGCCCGAACTCTACAGCGCCTATTTCGGGCGCTGCCATGCGGCATTCATGGCGCTGCCGCAAGCCGCCCGCGACGCGCTCGACCCCGACGGCGCCTTTGCCGCCATGCGGCGCAAGGTGCTCGCTTACGTCGAGGACGTCATGATCGCAAACGAGATGAATCCGTTCGACGCCGCGCTGGCCCTGATGGCGCTGGGACATCTCGGCGCCGATCCGGACCGCTTCAACGCGCCGCTGCACGTCATCGTTCGAAACCTCGGCGAAGGCGGACGCCGCGGGCCGTTCCGCGCCTACGAATGGAACAAGATGAAGACGCCGACCCGCATTCTGGTCGGCGGGCCCGAGGTCACCTCCGCCTTCGTGCTGATGGGCCTGGCGCTGGCGCGCCACGCGATGACGCGGCCGCGCCCGTGACGAACGTCGCGGATGTGTGATCGCCCATCCCGCGCCGGCGGCTCGCGCCATGCGCCTGAAAATGCCACGATGGCGCTGTCACATGCCGGTCGCTGCACGCGATCGGTTTTGTCCTCCTGCCTGCTTGCACCAATTCTCGAATGGCCCGGAAAATAATCAGGCGCATGCTTCCTGTCGGCCTTGTTGTCGGCCTTGTTGTTGGCCTTGCCGCGATGGTGTCCGGCGTGGCCGGCGCCAGCGCCCGCGACATTCGCGGCGTACCGAAAATCCGGAATGCCGAGTTGGTCTCGATCGCCAATGCCCGCATCCGGCTGGCGGGCGTCGACGTGCCGTCGCTTCAGCAGCTTTGCCTCGACGCCAGGGGCGCGCGCTGGACCTGCGGCCAGGCAGCGCGCAAGGCCCTCGTCCATCATGCCGGCAAGCGCGCGTGGGATTGCCACATCGCGCGCGTCGACCGTCACGGCCGGTTCCTCGCCGCCTGCAAGGCCGATGGCGAGGATGTCCAGCAATGGCTGGTCCGCAACGGATGGGCCATGGCCGCCGGTCCGCGCGGGCGCGCCTATGCGGCCGACCAGAAAGCCGCCCGGCGCGCCAAGGCCGGGCTCTGGCACGGCGCATTCATCGCGCCGGCGGACTGGCGCGTGCGCAGGAGGCACGCGCCGATCCTCGGCGCCGTCAGGCCCAAGCAGAACGTCCGCCGCGTGCTGCTGGCGTCGGCATCGGGCCCGGTGCCGCCGTCGCCGGGATGCCGGATCAAGGGCAACGTCAACCGCTCCGGGCAATGCATCTTCCATCGTCCGACCGGCCGATGGTATGCCCAGATCAGGATGAAGGTCAGCAAGGGCACGCGCTGGTTCTGCTCGGCGCAGGAGGCCATCGCGGCCGGCTGCCGCGAAACCCGCCGCTGACGACGCCGCTCCCGCGCGGCGCTTTGCTTTGCCGCACCGACGTGCCAAACACGACCCGACACGCAAATCCAAAGGCAAATCCAAGGATCGCGACCGATGGTTGTCCGCGCCGGCCGGGAATTCCTCGCCATCCCCGGCCCCACCACGATGCCCGACGAGGTGCTGCGGGCGATGCATCGCCCCGCGCTCGATATCTATTCCGCCGACATGGTGCGGCTGACCGACGGCCTGCACGTCGATATGCGCCGGCTGTTTCGCACCTCCGGCCACGCCTACATCTACATCGCCAACGGCCATGGCGCATGGGAGGCGGTGCTGAGCAACACGCTGTCGCGCGGCGACGATATCCTGGTGCTGGAGAGCGGGCGCTTCGCCACCGGCTGGGGCGATGCCGCCACCGCCATGGGCGTCAATGTCGAGGTCCTGAAGGGCGACATCCGCCGCGCCGTGCGCCCTGCCGAAGTCGAGGCGCGGCTGCGACAGGACACCGAGCGCAGGATCCGGCTGGTGCTCGTGGTGCAGGTCGATACCGCTTCCGGCGTGGTCAACGATATCGCGGCGATCGGCAAGGCGATCCGCGCCGCCGGTCACGACGCGCTGTTCGCCGTCGACGCGGTGGCGTCCCTCGGCTGCATGCCGTTCGAGATGGACGCATGGGGCGTCGATATCGCGATGTCGGCTTCGCAGAAAGGCTTGATGACGCCGCCCGGACTGGCCTTCGTCGCCGCCAACGATCGCGCGCGGCGGCGCCACAGGGACGCCGGCCTGCGCACGCCCTACTGGGACTGGACCCTGCGCGAGGGCCAGGAGCACTACCGCAAATATTCCGGCACCGCGCCGGTGCATCTGCTCTATGCGCTGCGCGCCGCGATCGACCTGCTGACCGCCGAGACGCTCGAAAATTCCTATCGCCGTCACCACCTGCTGGCCCAGGCGGTCCGCCAGGCGGTGGCGACGTGGACCGAAGGCGGCGCGATCGCATTCAACATCACCGCGCCGGCCGAGCGCGCCGACACCGTGACCACGATCCGCCTCGATGGCGGGCATGATCCACGCGCGCTGCAACACTATTGCAGCGAGAAATGCGGCGTCGCGCTTGGCACCGGAATCGGCGACCTCTCTGGAAAAGCCTTCCGCATCGCCCATATGGGACACGTCAACGCGCCGATGGTGCTCGGCACGCTCGGCGTGGTGGAAATGGCGCTCAACGCCCTCGGCATCCCCCACGGCAGGGGCGGATGCGATGCCGCGATCCGCACGCTGAGCGACAACGTGCCCGCCTAAACGTATCCCGCACAACCGTCATTCAGGAGCCAGATGCACACGCCTTCGAATCCGAAATCGCCCGCCCCGCCGCTGGCCGAGCGCCGTCCGCAACGTTTCACGCTGCATGGCGTCGAGCTGACCGATGACTATGCCTGGCTGAAGGACGACAACTGGCAGGAGGTGCTGCAAGACCCTCATTTGCTGAAGCCCGACATCCGCGCCTATCTCGACGCCGAAAACGCCTATGCCGACAGCGTGCTCGGCGGCACCAGGGCATTGCAGCGCAAGCTCGTCGCGGAAATGCGCGGCCGCATCAAGGAAGACGATTCCAGCGTGCCGCTGGCCGACGGCCCGTTCGCCTATTTCGACAGTTACCGCGAGGGCGGCCAGCACGAACTGATCTCGCGGATGCCGCGCGACGGCGGCCCAACGCAGGTGGTGCTCGACGGCGACGAGCTGGCGAAGCAATCCGACTATTTCAGTTTCGGCGACGCGCGGCACTCGCCCGACCACAAGCTCGAAGCCTGGAGCGCCGACACCCGCGGCTCCGAATATTTCACCATCCGCGTCCGCGAATGGGACACCGGCAACGACCTGCCCGACATCCTCGAGCGCACCGACGGCGACGTGGTGTGGAGCCTCGACTCGCGGTCCTTCTACTACGTCCGGCTCGACGACAACCATCGCCCGATGCAGGTCTATCATCACCGGCTCGGCACCGCGCAGGCCGACGACCGGCTGGTCCATGAGGAAACCGACACCGGCTGGTTCACCCATATCCACGAGAGCACCAGCGGACGGTTCTGCGTCATCGCCGGCGGCGATCACGAGACCTCGGAACAGTGGCTGGTCGATCTGGCCGATGCCGACGCCAGACCGCGCCTCGTCGCCGCGCGCGAGCCCGGCCTGCAATATTCGATCGCCGATCGCGGCGGCGAGCTTTTCATCCTGACCGACGCCGACGACGCGATCGACTTCAAGGTCGTCGTCGCGCCGCTCGACGCGCCGCAGCGCGCCAACTGGCGCGATCTCATTCCCTACCGGCCCGGCATCTACATCATCGATTGCGAGATCTATGCCGGCCACATGGTGCGGCTGGAACGCGCCAATGCACTGCCGTCCATCGTCATCCGCGACCTCGCAAGCGGCGACGAGCACGCCATCGCGTTCGACGAGGAAGCCTATTCGCTCGACACCCACGGCAGCTACGAATTCGACACCACCACGCTGCGCTTCGGCTATTCGTCGATGACGACGCCATCGGAAGTCTGCGACTACGACATGGTGACCCGCGCGCGGGTGCTGCGCAAGCGGCAGGAGGTGCCGTCGGGCCACGATCCGGCGCGCTACGTCACCCGCCGCATCATGGCGACCGCGAAGGACGGCGCGCAGGTGCCGGTGTCGATCCTGCATCGGCGCGATCTCGCGCGCGACGGCAGCGCGCCGCTGCTGCTCTACGGCTACGGCTCCTACGGCCATGCCATGTCGGCCTCGTTCTCGACCAGCCGGCTGTCGCTGGTCGATCGCGGCTTCGTCTATGCCATCGCACATATCCGCGGCGGCTCCGACAAGGGCTGGGGCTGGTACCTCGACGGCAAGCGCGACAGGAAGATCAACACCTTCGACGATTTCGCGGCCAGCGCCCGCGCCCTGATCGATGCCGGCTACACCTCCGCCAGACGCATCGTCGGCCATGGCGGCAGCGCCGGCGGCATGCTGATGGGTGCGGTGGCCAACCGCGCCGGCGAGCTGTTCGGCGGCATCGTCGCGGAGGTGCCGTTCGTCGACGTGCTCAACACCATGCGCGACGCCAGCCTGCCGCTGACGCCGCCGGAATGGCCCGAATGGGGCAACCCGGTCACCGACGAATCCGCCTTCCGCACCATCCTGTCCTATTCGCCTTACGAGAACGTGGCGGCCAGGGACTACCCCGCGATCCTCGCCATGGGCGGCCTCACCGATCCGCGCGTCACTTATTGGGAGCCCGCCAAATGGGTCGCGCGGCTGCGCGCCACCATGGATGGCGGCGGCCCGGTGCTGCTGCGCACCAACATGGGCGCGGGGCACGGCGGCGCATCGGGGCGCTTCGACCGGCTGGACGAGGTCGCCATCGTCTACGCCTTCGCGTTGTGGGCCGTCGGACTGGCGGATGCGCCGGCATCGGCATAGCACCGCGGAGGCATTTCGACGACGTCACTGCCGGACTTGACCCGGCACTCCATCTCCCGTCTTAAGGGGACGATACCCGGATCAGGTCCGGGCCCGACCAATGACCGCCCCGCAGACCGGACATCGTCCGCCTGCGCGCCCCGTTTCAGAACCGCGACCGCATCGCCTCAGCCGGACAACGACGTGACCCAGACCGCTCCCCGCAAACCGTTCCTCGATGTGCTCGCCGGCCGGCGGCAGGCGGTGCCGCCGCTGTGGATGATGCGGCAGGCCGGGCGCTACCTGCCGGAATATCGCGCGCTGCGGGAGAAGGCCGGCAGCTTCCTCGATCTCTGCTTCACGCCGGACTACGCGGCGGAGGTGACGCTGCAACCGATCCGCCGATTCAATTTCGACGCCGCGATCATTTTCTCCGACATCCTGGTGGTGCCCCATGCGCTCGGCCGCGCGGTGCGCTTCGAGGCCGGCGAAGGCCCGCGGCTCGATCCGCTCGACACCCCGGAGACGATCGCGACCCTGCCGGCGATCGGCGACGACAGCAAGCTCACGCCGGTCTACGAAGCGCTGCGCCGGGTGCGCGGCGAACTCGATCCCGCGATCGCCCTGATCGGATTCTGCGGCGCGCCATGGACGGTCGCGACCTACATGGTCGCGGGACGCGGCACGCCGGACCAGGCGCCGGCACGGTTGCTGGCCTATCGGCATCCGGACGCCTTCCAGCGAATCATCGACGCGGTGGTGGACAGCTCGATCGTCTATCTCACCGGCCAGCTCAAAGCCGGCGCCGACGTCCTGCAGATCTTCGACACCTGGGCCGGCGTTCTGCCACCGCGCGAATTCGAGCGCTGGTCGATCGAACCGACCCGCCGCATCGTCGAAGGCGTGCGCCGCAACGTCCCCGATGCGAGGATCATCGGATTTCCACGCGGCGCCGCCGGCCTGCTGCCGCGCTACGTCGAGCGCACCGGCGTCGATGCCGTCAGCATCGACTGGACCGCCGAGCCGTCGATGATCCGCGCGCAGGTGCAGAGCCGTGTTGCAGTGCAAGGAAACCTCGACCCGCTGGCGCTGATCGCCGGCGGCACGGCGCTCGATCGCGCGGTCGACGACGTGCTCGAAAGCTACGGCGAAGGCCGCCTGATCTTCAATCTCGGCCACGGCATCCAGCCGCAAACCCCGATCGCGCATGTCGAACGGATGATCGCCCGCGTGCGCAACGCCCGCTGATCGCCTGCCGCCGCCGCGGCGCACCCCGCATATTCAACTCCATCCGACTTCAACTCCATCCGACCCGCGCAGCGGCGCGATCGCGGCATCGTTGTCGCAGCATCGCTATCGCCGCGATTCGCGTAGCCCGCGCACCGCATTAGTCGTTCTTCCAATATCCGAATGCCGTGCTTTCGACCAAAGTGAAATTGACAGAAAGCCCAAGGAACGAAACCAAAGAGACAAGGACCACGGGGCTGAAAGTCGTGACACTCGACTCGATCCCTTTCGATCCCTTGGCCCTTTATTTCGGTTTCGGGACCGACTGTGATCGGCCGAGACCACCAAAAAATGCATTCGGAGGACGACCCATGGACAAACGCTCAAAGGGCGATCGTGAATTCAAGGCCGCTGTCTCGCGGCGCACGCTGCTGCAGGCAGGTGCCGGCCTCGTTGGCGGCACCTTGCTTCCCTCCGGCCTGGTGATACCGGCCTTCGCCGCCGACCACCCGCCGATCGGGACCTGGCCCGCGGGCTCGTCCGGCGACACCGTCAATATCGGCGCCGCGGTGCCGCGCACCGGCACCTATGCGGTGCAGGGCGAGGACGAACTGAAGGGCATGCAGCTCGCGGTCGAGCACATCAACGAAGGCCACGAGCTCATCAGGAAGATCTCGCCAAAGACCAAGAAGGGCGTGCTCGGCAAGCAGGTGAAGCTGCTGGTCGCCGACTCGGCCGCCAAGCCGAACGAAGCCGTGCAGGCGCAGCAGCGCTTCATCACCGAGAACAAGGTGGTGCTGATGACCGGCTCGACCTCGTCGGCGGTCGCGGTGGCGCTGAACAAGCTGGCGCAGCGCGAGAAGGTGCTCTACGTCGCGGCGATCTCCGGCTCCAACGACACCACCGGCAAGGACTGCGTCCGCTACGGCTTCCGCCAGTGCTTCTTCGGCCAGACCGCGGCGGCGGCGATCGCGCCGGTGATGATCAAGCAGTTCGGCAAGAACAAGAAGGCGGCGTATATGACGCCGGACTACACCTACGGCCACACCGTCACCAAGTCGATGCAGGACGTGCTGGCCAAGGCCGGCTGGACCACGGTGACCAACCAGGTGTCGCCGCTCGGCGCACCGGACTATTCGTCCTACCTGCTCAACGTCGCCAACTCCGGCGCCGACGTGCTGATCAACGTCAACTGGGGCCACGACGCCGTGCTGTCGATCCAGCAGGCCAAGCAGTTCGGCGTGCTCGACAAGATGAAGCTGGTGGTGCCGTATCAGGTGCCGTTCCTGGCGCGCGAGACCGGCGGCCTGATGGAAGGCGTCTACGCCGCCACCGACTACTGGTGGACCCTCGAGGACAAGTATCCGCTGGCCAAGATGTTCAACGACGCCTTCGAGAAGAAATTCGGCTACAAGCCGGAATGGGGCGCCGAGAACAGCTATATCGGCTTCGCCCACTGGGCGCGGATGGTCGAGGACACCGGCAGCTTCTATCCGCCGGACGTCATCAAGACCTGGGAGAAGGGCACGACGATTCCCTCGCTGGTCGGCGACGTCCACTACCGCCCCGAGGATCACCAGTGCGTGCGGCCGGTGGTCATCGTCAAGGGCAAGGCCAAGAAGGACATGAAGAACAAGGAGGACTGGTACGACATCGTCGAAGTCGTCCCGGGCGACGGCCTGATGCAGAAGCCGGATGCGTTCGGCTGCAAGCTCGGCAATTACACCTGATCGCCTCCTGAAACTCCAATCCGTGCGCGAGGTCGACGGTGATAAACTGGGCCAACCTAATTTCGCAGATGTTCAACGGGCTGGTGCTCGGCGCCCTGCTGGCGCTGATCTCATCCGGCCTGACGATCATCTATGGGACGCTTGGTGTCCTCAACCTCGCGCACGGCGCAATGTTCATGCTCGGCGGCTACGCCGGGTATGTCGCCTACACCTATACGGATTCCTTCGTGCTGGCGGTCATCGCGGGCTCGCTGTTCGTGATGGCCGTCGGAATCCTGATGGAACGCATCATCATCCGGCACTTCTACAGCCGGCCCGACGAGGACCAGCTGCTGGTAACGTTCGGCCTCAGCATCTGCTTCGTCGAGGTGGTGCGGTTC
>JAGRLZ010000061.1 GCA_020441545.1 Xanthobacteraceae bacterium
CGACGACAGACACCGCTCGGGGCGAAAAACGCTTGCCCAGCGAGCAAAATCAGGCGATCTTGAAGTCAAGCGGCAGGCCACTTGGGGAATGTCGGGTTAGATGCCGTGCATCAGGCGGGGAGGAGCAACATGACGGAATCCAGCAGCGAGCCGAAGGACGCGTCGCCGTCTGTCATCGCGCAGCATGATGCGATGCTGAACGCACTGCCGTTTTCCGACACACGGGATTTCGACGACGCCGCGCGCGGCTTTCTCGGCACCATCGAGAGCGCGACGATCACGAATCCGCAAGGGCGGACGGTCTGGAGCCTCGAGCCTTACGGCTTTCTCGCCGCTGAACAGGCGCCGCCCACGGTCAATCCGAGCCTGTGGCGGCAGTCGCGCCTCAACATGCAGCACGGCTTGTTCGAGGTCGTGCCCGGCGTCTACCAGGTGCGCGGGCTCGACATCGCCAACATGACGCTGATCGAGGGCGACAGCGGCGTCATCGTCGTGGACACCCTGACCTCGATCGAAGGTGCCCGCGCCGCGCTCGATCTCTACTTCAAGCACCGCGGCACGCGGCCGGTCGCGGCGATCGTCTTCACCCATACCCACACCGATCATTGGGGTGGCGCGCGCGGCGTGCTGGAGGACGATGCGCTCGCCACGGGCAGCGTGCCGATCATCGCGCCGAACCTGTTCATGGAGCATGCGGTCTCCGAGAACATCATCGCAGGACCTGCGATGCTGCGCCGGGCGCAGTACCAGTTCGGCCCCCTTCTCGCCAAGGGCGTGCGCGGGCAGGTCGATTGCGGCCTCGGCAAGTCGATGGCCGCAGGTTCGGTCGCGCTGCTGCGCCCCACGGATCTGATCATGGCGACCGGCGATACGCGCGTGATCGATGGCGTCGCATTCGAATTCCAGATGGCGCCGAACAGCGAAGCGCCGGCGGAGATGCACTTCTTCGTCCCGCGCTACAAGCTGTTGAACCTCGCCGAGAACTGCACGCACAATTTCCACAATCTGCTGCCGTTCCGCGGTGCCGACGTGCGTGACGCGCTGGCCTGGTCGAAATATCTGGGCGAGGCTTTGCAGCTCTGGGACGGCAAGGCCGAGGCGATGTGCGGCCAGCATCACTGGCCGGTGTGGGGACGCGAGCGCATCGGCACGATGATCCGGCAGCAGCGCGACCTCTACAAGTTCGCGCATGACCAGACCATCCGCCTGATGAACCACGGCCTGACCGCAGCCGAAATCGCTGAAACGATCCAGCTGCCGAAGAGCCTGGAAGGCGCCTGGCACGGCCGCGGCTATTACGGCCACATCCGGCATAATGTGAAGGCGATCTACCAGAAATATCTCGGCTGGTACGATGCCAATCCGGTCAATCTCGATCCGCTGCCGCCGGTCGAGTCGGGCAGGAAGTATGTCGAGTACATGGGCGGGGCTGACGCCATCCTCGCGCGGGCGGCGGCGGATTTCGACAGGGGCGAATTCCGCTTCGTCGCGCAGGTGCTCGGCCATCTCGTCTTTGCCGAGCCGGACAATGCGGTGGCGCGCGCACTTTTGGCCGATGCGCTGGAGCAGCTCGGTTATGCCGCCGAGAGCGCGACCTGGCGCAACGCCTATCTGTTCGGTGCGCAGGAATTACGCCAGGGCATGCCGAAGGTGCCGGCACGCCCGCCGATGCCGCGCGAAACACTGGCCGCGCTGCGCACCTCCCAGCTCTGGGACGTGCTCGGCATCCGCCTCAACGGTCCCAGGGCGGAAGGCAAGCACATCGTCTTGAACTGGAGCTTTTCCGACACCGGCGAGACCTTCGTGCTCAATCTGGAGAATTGCGCGCTCACCTACACCGAGGGCGTGCAGGCGGACAATGCAGACGCCAGCTTCACGCTCGCGCGCGCAACGCTCGACGAGCTGATCGCGAAGCTGACGAGCTTTCCGGAAGCGGTCGCCGCCGGCAAGATCAAGCTATCGGGCAATCCGATGCGGCTAGCCGAGCTGATGGGCCTGATGGACGAATTCCCGCGCATGTTCGAGATCGTCGAGCCCAAGCGGGCCGTCGTCAGATAGGACGCTTTTTCTTTCCCTTCTCCCCTTGTGGGAGAGGTGGCGCGAAGCGCCGGATGAGGGGTATCGCTCCGCTGGGAGAGTTCCCATGCGGAAGCAACCCCTCACCCAAGTGAGTACGCCGCTCCGCTCTCGAAGCCCTCTCCCACAAGGAAAGAGGGCACTTCGACTGACGGCGATGTAGAAGCTCTACTCCGCGCTGCTCACCAGCTTGATCCGCGGCGCCTGTGCCTCGGTCAGGCTGCGATAGGCCGCAAGATAATCCAGCGCCATGCGCCGTGCGGTGAAGCGCGTCTCGAACTGCTTGCGGATCGCGGTGCGGTCGAGTTGCGGAAGGCGATTCACCACCCCCGCGGCGCTGATGACATCCTCGACGATGAAGCCGGTGAGGCCCTCGTCGATAATCTCCGGCACCGAGCCGCGGTTGAAGGCGACCACCGGCGTTCCGCACGCCATGGCCTCGATCATGACGAGACCGAACGGCTCCGGCCAGTCGATCGGCAACAGGAGGCCGAGCGCGCCGCTCAGGAAGTCCGACTTCTCGTGATCGCTGATCTCGCCGATGAATTCGACG
>JAGRLZ010000002.1 GCA_020441545.1 Xanthobacteraceae bacterium
CGCCGCGCTCTTGCCGTAACATGCACCGATCCGCTCCAGCGCCTGGTCGCTCTTCACGCGGCCCTTGGCCACCGGACTGTAGGCGACGGGCGTCATGCCGTGGCGCCGGCACGCCTCGATCACCTTCGACTGGTCGAGATAGGGATGATACTCGATCTGGTCGCACACCAGCGGCTCGCCGGCGGCCGCGACCGCTTCCTCGATCAGCGCGACGGTGAAGTTCGAGACGCCGATATGGCGCGCAAGCCCGGCCTGCTTGACGCGGACCAGCGCGCCCAGCGTTTCGGCCAGCGGAACCTGCGGATTGGGCCAGTGCAGCAGCAGCAGGTCGACCTCGCCGAGCCGCAGGCGGGCAAGGCTTTCCTTCGCCGATCTCTCCAGTTCGTGGGGCGCGAAATGCGTCGGCCAGATTTTCGTGGTGACGAACACCGCGTCGCGCCGCACGCCGGAGGCGCGCAGCCCCTCGCCCACCTCGCGCTCGTTGTCATAAGCCTGAGCGGTGTCGATGTGCCGATAGCCGAGGCGCAACGCCTGCTCGACCAGCCGGGCGCAGGCCCGTCCGCGCAATTCCCAGGTGCCAAGACCGATCAACGGAATCCTGGCGCCATTGGCCTCGACGACCTGCATGCCCGCCTCCCCGAACCGCACGCCTCGCCGAACGCGCGCCGCGATACCCGGGCGCGCTGGCGACGATCTGGCCGGGAGAATATGGCCATTCGAGGCCGTGAGCTACGAGGCGCGTTCCCCGAGCACCGCGAACACCGTATCCGGGGCCCGGGCGATGACGGTCAACAGCGCACGCGCCGGTCCGCGCGGCAGGCGCTTGCCCTGCTCCCAGTTGCGGATGGTCTCGACCGGCACCCCGAGCCGGGCCGCGAACTCGGTCTGGGTCAATTGCGCGCGCCGGCGCAATTCGCGAACTTCCGGTGAAGCCGACGACAGTGCGGATGCAGGGGCCTCGGGCTGATCCTCCCCGACCGGCGCCAGGGGAAATTCCCCGCCATCGCGCAATTCGACGATCCGTCCATCCGCTTTCAGGCGCAGCCGCCGCATTGCGTTCCCCGTCGCTTGGTTCCGCCCACATGCTCGGCAATCAGCGTTAAGGTCCGATGAATGTGTGTTGGAACCGGCCGGATTTCACAGTAAAGCTCAAAACCGTGGCCCTCACGAGACCCGCCTCATGCGTTCCGGACTCGCCCTGATCCGTCTTCTCGCCATCGTTCTGCTCGCCATCGTCCTGCTCGGGTCGTCCGCCGTGGTCCAGGCGGCCGAATGCCCGCGCCCGGGCACGCTCGGAACCTCGCGGGTCATGGTCGTCGACCCCGCAACCTACCCCCGCGTCGGCACCAAGAGCTTTCCGGGAACCCTGCCGCTAGCGGACAAGGAGGTCGTGCTGACCTTCGACGACGGGCCGGCGGCCACCACCCCGAAGATCCTCGCCGCGCTGCAGGCCGAATGCGTCCACGCGACCTTCTTCATGGTCGGCAAGGGCGCGCAAGGACTGCCCGGGATGGTCAGGAAGGTCGCGGCCGCGGGACATACGCTCGGGCACCACACCTGGTCGCACCAGCACCTCAACAGAATCGGCTACGCGGCCGCGATCAAGGAGATCGACCGCGGCATCACCGCCGACGAGGCGGCGCTGCACGGGGTCGCGACCCCGGTGCCCTCGACCCCGTTCTTCCGCTTTCCGTTCTTCGAATCGACGCCCGCTCTGCTGGACATGCTGCAGAAGCGCCATATCGCGGTGTTCGGCGCGGATTTCTGGGCCAGCGACTGGGAGCCGATGACGCCCGACCAGCAGCTCAAGCTTCTCGTCGGCCGGCTGGAAGCCCATCGCAAAGGTATTATTCTACTTCACGACCCCCGTGCCCAGACCGCCGCAATGCTGCCCGCCTTTCTCCGCTATTTGCGGGAACATGGTTACAAGGTCGTCCATATCGTGCCGCCGTCGGGGATCAGGCAATCCCGGCTATCGACCGGCACGCGCGGCAATTGAGCCCGCGTTAATCGGACGGATTTAGTTTGCGAACGAATTGCTCAGAGGGCTGAATTGTCGACCGCTCCCACAGGCAGGCCAGATCGCGACGATTTTGGATCGCATCGATCCGAAATCGTCAACGCCGTCGATTCCGATATCCCGGAGCAGGATGCGGGCGGAAAGCCGCGGCGTCCCGTTTCAGGCCGCACGCAGCGGCGATCGTTTCTCGGCATCGGTGCGTCGATGGTCGCGGCGACGGTGCTCGCCGCCCCGGCATGGGCCGCCAACTGCCCGGGCAATCCCAACGCGCTCGGCACGTCGCGGACGCTGGTGGTCGATCCGATGGAGCACCCGCGCATCGGCACCATGCAGTATGCCGAGACGCTGCCGCTGCGCGATCACGAGGTGGTGCTGACCTTCGACGATGGGCCGCTGCCGCCGCACAGCAACCAGGTTCTCAAGATTCTTGCGTCCGAATGCGTGAAGGCGACCTTCTTCATCATCGGCCGGATGGCGCATCAGTTTCCGGAAGGCGTGCGCAGGGTCCGTGCCGCCGGGCACACCATCGGCACCCACAGCGAGAATCATCCGCTGCATTTCAACAAGATGACGCCGGAGCGCATCAGACAGGAGATCGACCTCGGCATTGCCCATACCGCCGAGGCGCTGGGCGATCCGTCGGCGGTCGCCCCCTTCTTCCGGGTGCCGGGCCTGCGGCGCGGCCGGGTGATGGAGGACTATCTCGCCTCCAAGGGCATCCAGCTATGGAGCGCAGATTTTCCCGCCGACGACTGGCGGCACATCTCGGCCGATCAGGTCTACAACTACGCGATCTCCCGGATCGAGGCGAAGCGCCGCGGCATCCTGCTGCTGCATGATATTCAGGCCCGCACGGTGGCGGCGCTTCCGCGCATCCTGCAGACGCTGAAGGCGCGCGGCTACAAGATCGTCCATGTCGTTCCGGCAACGCCGACCCGGCCCCGGACCCCGACCCAGCCGTGGCAATGGCAACTGCATCCGCCGGCGCGGACCGTGGCGCTTGCGCACTGGCCGGCGGTGCCCCGCTTTCTCTTTGTCGGCACGGGCACCCTGCCGATCCCGCAATTGACGGCGTCCGATCTTCACGATGGCCGGCTGCTGCGGCCGCCGAGATCGCGCCGGCTGGTCCGCGGGCCCGCCCGCTCGCGGATCGACCCGCTCTGGCCGCGCCGGACGACGATCCGCGTTGCGCTGCGGGCGCCGGTGCTGCCGGCTCCCGGGCAGGCGATCTTTGCGCAGCTGGACAAGACGCATACGCAGAACTTCGGGGTGGCGGCGCTTCCGCGACCCAAGCCGGTGGCGCAGCCGGCACTCGACGATGCCAGCATCGGCAGGATGATCTCGACCGACATCGGCAGCGCGGGCACGGTGGCGCCGCAACCGCGCCTTCCCGGAAGCGTGCCGATCGCCGGACCTTCTCTCCGGCAGCCAGCCCCTGCCGCCAACTGAGCGGATTCCCGTCAGGCCGGCACGCAAGGTTCCGTGCCCGAACAAAACGACAAGCGGCGAACCTGATTCAGCGCAGCCGGATCGGCCCCTGGCCGCGGCCCGATGCACCGCCCGGCGACCCGCGATTCCTCCGATCACAAATCGGTAGAATCTTGCCCATGGCGGCTCTTGTCGCGCCGATGGCGATTTGTTACACGAGCGCCGTGATCCGGTCCGGGAGACAAGCCCCGGGCGGTCTTCCAGCGCTCGTGGCGGAATTGGTAGACGCGCTGCCTTGAGGTGGCAGTGAGTAACATCGTGGGGGTTCGAGTCCCTCCGAGCGCACCACCGCAAGACGTCATTCTTGTTTTTGCGAAACGCCCGCTTGTTTTTGCGAACAGCCTGCTTGTTCTTGCGGAACGCCAGATCGATCCCTGAAGAATCCGGACAAGGCGATGGCCCCGCGCCGGTCAGCGCTGGTCGGGATTCTTCGGCAGCATCCGTTTGACTTCGACGGAAATCCGGTTGCGATCCACGGTCACCATGCCGCTGGCGATCGGCAGGTTGTTGGCGAGCACCTTGACCTCGTCCTGCTCGGTGGCATCGAGCTCGATGATGGCGCCACGGCTGAGCCGCAGCACCTGGTGAACCGGCATGGTCGTCGTGCCAAGCACCACCATCAAATCAACGCTGACTTTATCGAGGGTTGCCACCGGGCTACAAACTCACAATATGCGGAACCTGCAATCCCTGCACTACGCCACGTTATGGTTAGGCAATGGTTAACAGCCGCGACAGCCTGGATCTGGCGCCGTTCACATCGCCCGCCGCCGGACCTGTCGAATGGCTGATCTCCGACGCGCCGGTCGGTTACGAGGAGGCGCTTGCCGCCATGGAGGTGCGCGCGGCGGCCATCGCCCGCGGCGAGGCATCGGAACTGGTCTGGCTGCTCGAGCATCCGCCGCTTTACACCGCGGGCACCAGCACCGGGGGCACCACGCCGGCGACGCCATTCCCCATGTTCGAGACCGGCCGCGGCGGCCAGGTGACCTATCACGGCCCCGGCCAGCGGGTGGTCTACCTGATGCTCGACCTGAAGCGCCGCAGGCCCGACGTACGCGCCTATGTGGCCAGCCTCGAAGCGCTCATCATCCGCACGCTCGCCGCCTTCAACATCAAGGGCGAGCGGCGGGAGGACCGTGTCGGGGTCTGGGTCGCCCGCCCTGACAGGGGGCCGGGCCACGAGGACAAGATCGCCGCGATCGGCGTGCGGCTGAAGCGCTGGGTGTCGCTGCACGGCATCTCGATCAATGTCGATCCCGACCTCAGCCACTTCGCGGCGATCGTGCCTTGCGGCATCGTCGATCCGCGTTACGGCATCACCAGCCTGGTCGATCTCGGCCAACTCGCCTCGATGGCCGATCTCGACATCGCGTTGCGCAAGGCATTTGAAGAGGTGTTTGGCCCGGCGGCGGCACCGTTTCCGGCGGACGCGAGCTGAAGGACGGCCCCGCCGGTCGGTGCCTCAAACCGTCGACAGAACGGAAAACCGCTCGCCCGGATGCCGGGGGCCGAGCATGTCGTCACCGACCGGCGTCGCATCCACGGCCTCGACACGCGCCGACGCCGGCCCGCGCCGGCAGGCTTCGATCATCTCCGCCACGGTTGCGGCCGGCCCGGCCAGCACCGCCTCGACGCTGCCGTCGCGCCGGTTGCGCACCCAGCCCGCCAATCCGCGCCGCATCGCCTCGCCGGCGAGCCATGCGCGATAGCCGACACCCTGGACACGTCCGCGGATCGTCACATGGGACACGGCCGCCGTCATCGCCTATCGCCCGATCTTCAAGAATGCCGACTGCCGTCCGGCAACCGCGTCGCCCCGCATGACGCGATTCATCAAGTCAGAAGATGCGATGTTTTTCAAATCCCTGGGGCCGGCGCCTTCGACAATCGCTTTAAGCGTTTCATGCACTGCCTGAGTCGCGGCGGCGATCGGCGCGTGACCCTGCACCGCGATCCGGACCCGATTGGCGGCAAGATGGTCCGGGTCGGCGAGGTCGTCGGTGACGCCGCCGAGCACGATCGGCAGCCGGGTCTCCGCCGCCACCGCCTCGAGGTCGGCGCGGCGCTTCAGGCCGGTGAAAAACAGCGCATCCACGCCGGCCGCCTCATAGGCCGTCGCGCGTGCCATCGCATCCGCCAGATCGGTAACGCCGGCCGCCCCGGTGCGGCCGATGACGACCAGCGACGGATCGCGGCGCGCCTTGAGCGCCGCCCTGATCTTGCCGACGCCCTCATCCGGCGAAATAAGCTGGGTGCCGACCTGTCCAAAGGCTTGCGGCAATAACGTGTCCTCGATCGTGAGGCCCGCCGCACCCGCGGCTTCCAGTTCCTCGACGGTCCGGCGCACATTGAGCGCATTGCCGTAACCGTGGTCGGCATCCACCAGCACCGGCAGCGCCGCCGCGCGCGACATCCGCCGGACCTGCTCCGCCAGTTCCGTCAGCGTAATCAGCGCCAGATCGGGATCGCCCAGGATCGCCAGCGACGCCACCGAGCCGCCGAACATGCCGACGTCGAAGCCGAGATCCTCGGCGATGCGGATCGAGATGGCGTCATAGACCGACGCCGGACGCACGCAGCGCGATCCGGCCAGGATCGCCCGCAACGCCTCACGACGCTCGCGCCAGGCCATCGGCGTCCCTCAGGCGAATTCGAGGATCAGCGCATCCACCGCCAGCGTCGCACCCGGCGCGGCGTGGATTTTCTTCACCGTGCCGTCACGCTCGGCGCGCAGCACGTTCTGCATCTTCATTGCCTCGACCACGGCCAGCGCCTCCCCGGCCTTGACCTCCTGCCCCTCGGTCACCGCGATCGAGACCACGAGCCCGGGCATCGGGCACAGCAGTTTCTTGCCGGTATCGGCCTTGTTCTCCAGCGGCATCAGGCGCGCCGCCTCCGCTTCGGTCTCGGTGAAGACGTTGGCCAGCACCTCGCAACCCTGATGGGCGATGCGGATGCCATTGGAGGTCGGCCGGATCTGCGCAACCACGCTGGTGCCGTCGACGGTTCCGAACCAGACCGGCTTTCCGGGCGTCCATGCCGAGACCACGGTATGGGGGCTTTCCAGCGCGCCGTCGGCGCCGACGAAGCGGATCACGATCGCCTCGTCACCGTCACGGGCGATGTCGAGCCCGATTTCCTCGCGGTCGAGCCAGACCGCGCGGCGCTGCTCCCGGCGCACCGGACGGCCGATCATCTGGCCGGAAATCTGCCGCTTGCGCTCGCCATAGACGTGATCGACGGCGGCGGCGACCGCGGCGAGCCGCCGGCCGATCTCGCCTTCCGGCACCTGCCCGGTGAAGCCGTCGGGGAATTCCTCGGCAATGAAGCCGGTCGACAGCCGCCCCTCGCGCCAGCGCCGATGGCTCATCAGCGCCGACAGGAACGGAATGTTGTGGCGGATGCCGTCGACATAGAATGCATCCAGCGCCTGGGACTGCGCCTCGATCGCGGCGGCCCGCGACGGCCCGTGGGTCACCAGCTTGGCGATCATCGGGTCGTAGAACATCGAGATCTCGCCGCCCTCCTGGACGCCGGTGTCGTTGCGGATGGTGATCCCGTCGGCGGTGCTCTCGGCCGGCGGCTGATACTTCACCAGCCGCCCGATCGACGGCAGGAAGTTGCGGAACGGGTCTTCGGCATAGACACGGGACTCGACCGCCCAGCCGGTCAGCGTGATGTCCTTTTGCGCGAGGGCCAGCTTCTCGCCCGCGGCGACGCGGATCATCTGCTCGACCAGATCGATGCCGGTGACGAGTTCGGTGACCGGATGCTCGACCTGCAAACGGGTGTTCATCTCGAGGAAGTAGAAGCTCTTGTCCTGCCCCGCGACGAATTCCACCGTGCCGGCGGAGTCGTAATTCACCGCCTTGGCCAGCGCCACCGCCTGCTCGCCCATGGAGCGCCGCGTGGCCTCGTCGAGCAGCGGGCTCGGCGCCTCCTCGATCACCTTCTGGTTGCGGCGCTGGATCGAGCATTCGCGTTCGCCGAGATAGACGACATTGCCGTGCTTGTCGCCCAGCACCTGGATTTCGATGTGACGCGGATCGACGATGAACTTCTCGACGAAGACGCGGTCGTCGCCGAACGACGCCTTGGCTTCGGCCTTGGCGAGGTTGAAGCCTTCGGCGACCTCGGCCCGTGAATGGGCAATGCGCATGCCCTTGCCGCCGCCCCCGGCGGACGCCTTGATCATCACCGGATAGCCGATCTCGTCGGCGATCCGGACCGCGTGCTGGTCGTCCTCGATCACGCCGAGGAAGCCCGGCACGGTCGAGACCTTGGCCTTGGCGGCCGCCTTCTTCGATTCGATCTTGTCGCCCATCGCGGCGATCGCCCCGGGATTGGGGCCGATGAAGACGATGCCGGCATCCGCCAGCGCCTTGGGAAACGCCTCGCGCTCGGAGAGGAAGCCGTAGCCCGGATGCACCGCCTCGGCGCCGGTCTTGCGGCAGGCGTCGACGATCCGGTCGATCAGCAGATAGCTCTCGGCGGCGGGCGGCGGGCCGATCAGGACCGCCTCGTCGGCCATCTCGACATGAAGCGCGTCGCGGTCGGCCTCGGAATACACCGAGACGGTTTCGATCCCCATGCGGCGGGCGGTCTTGATGATCCGGCAGGCGATCTCGCCGCGGTTCGCGATCAGAATTCGTTTGAACATGAGAGGCTTACTGCAACCAAAAACGAAGGATTTCAACCAGCGGGCGAGGACGGCTCACCATACCGTGAGGGGACAATCTGGCACGGCCAGCGGGCTGTAACAATTCCGTTGCAGCCGGAATCTCCACCGTGCCGGTCGCCCGAACCCGGCAGCGTCATGTTTCATGAGGGATTTAGATGCGCCCTGCAAGCCTGCCGGCAAGTCCGCTGGCAAGTCCGCTGGCAAGTCTGCCGGCAGGTCTGTGCCGCGAAGCCTGCCAGCCTTCGCCTGCCCGGCTGCGCGCGCGCCGGCGCATTTTCAGCGCCAGTCCCTCTTTTGACCGGGTAACGGGCCACGCCGTTCCGTGGGCCGGAAATATCGTGGCGCCCGTCATCGGAACGATCCCGAGGCGACAGAGCCGCGGGGTCTTGTCGGGATGCGCGGCCGGGCCCGGCGCCAAGCATCAAAAAACGGCGGGGCAAGAACCCCGCCGCTCAGGCATTCGCGCAGGCGCCGATCACATGCCGAGATCGAGCACGGTGGGAATCTGCTGCACCATCGGCAGCGTCGCCGCGCCGACGAGCATCGCGGCCAGGGTCATGAGCGTGCGGTTGTAGCGGCGCTTGCCGCGCATCTGGCTCGCGATCCATTCGAGGACTTCGACATTGACGCCGACCGCCCGGGTGGGCGCCCAGTTCTCGATCGGCGTATCCGGCGACAGGGCGATGGCCCGCGGCGGCACCGGCAATCCGGAGGCGGCGGCGGCGTGGTGAACCACCGCCTTGGCCAGCAGGTCATCGAAGAGACCATTGTCGTCACGATCGGCGCCGGCGTCGTTGATCTCGAACAGCGCCTCGGCCTCGGCCCGGCTGATCGGTTCATCGGCCACCGCGGCCGCCGTCAGGATGCGGGCACACCAGGCGACATCGTCGGCATCAAGCGATCGTGAAAAATGAATCCGGCCACATGCGGTCGGTCCCTCGCCGGTGATGACGCCATCCCGGACAATCGCGAGCGCCCTGACGGCGGCATCGAGACTGGCAATGTCCGCGGTTTGCAGCGCGGACGACTGATCGGCAGGTGCGGCTTGAGCGAAAGACATGGACTTACTCATTCTCTTGGAAGGCCCAGCAATTTCATGCGGGCGTGAATCCTCGGTTAAGGAAGCGACAATCGAAACACGACTGTTTTAACCTGTGACCCGTTTGTCGCTGTGACGTGCATCACGGTTCAAGTCATCGCAGACCGTCCCGGCGGCGGTAGGGCGCGGCCACGGCAATATCGCGGCATCTTTGGATGCCGGCGTCCCGATTCCGGCAGCGCGCGTGCCCGCGCCGCGGGTTCGGATGCGAACCTCGGGAAGCAACGGCAGGCCGGGCACTTGTGCCTGGCACGGCAGCCGGGTCCGGTTCGGAAATCCGGCCCTAAGGACTCGCGGTCGCGACGCCCGCGAATGCCCGGACCATCACACTGCCGCCGTAGTCGTTAATTCGACGCACGGGTCGCGCACCGGCAGGAAAATCCCCAAACGGCGCGCGGCGAGAAAGGATTTGTCCTTTTTCTCAGAGCGGTTCCGTTCGACCTGTGCCGCGCCTATAAGGCGGCCATCCGCTCATACTTCACCAAATGACATGAGGTACCGATATGGCATTGCCTATCAACGCGACTGCGCCCGACTTCGAGGCCGAAACCACCGAAGGGCAGATCAGCTTTCACAACTGGCTCGGCGACAACTGGGGCCTGCTGTTTTCTCACCCGAAGGATTTCACGCCGGTCTGCACCACCGAACTCGGCGCGGTCGCCCGGCTGAAGCCGGAATTCGACAAGCGCGGCGTCAAGCCGATCGGCCTCAGCGTCGATCCGATCGACCGGCACTCGCTGTGGGCCAAGGACATCGAGGAAACCCAGGGCCACGCTCCCAACTTCCCGATGATCGGCGATCCCGACCTGAAGGTGTCCAAGCTCTACGGCATGCTGCCCGCCGACGCCTCCGGCGACGCCGCCTCGCGTACGCCGAACGACAATGCGACGGTCCGCAACGTCTTCATCATCGGCCCCGACAAGAAGATCAAGCTGGTGCTGGTCTATCCGATGTCCACCGGCCGGAACTTCCAGGAAATCCTGCGCGTGATCGACTCGCTGCAGCTCGGCGCCAAGCACCGCGTCTCCACGCCGGCCGACTGGCAACAGGGCGAGGACGTCATCCTCGGCGGCGCGATCAGCGACGACGAGGCGAAGCAGCTCTATCCGCAGGGCTGGAAGGCGCCGAAGCCGTATATCCGCATCGTGCCGCAGCCGAACTGAGTCGGCTTGCCGAGCAAGGCGTGAAAATATCTCGTGAAAAAGGGGATGCCTTGGCATCCCCTTTTTCATTTGGACGGCGCGACCCCATATGCCGGACCACATGCCGGCAATGGCCGGCCATCGCCACCGCATGAAGCGATCCACAAATCGCCGGTGGCGCGAACCGGAACGCCGTTCGGATGTTAATGGATAGCGATGGCTCCCTCCTCTCGTCCCTGCATCGTCTGGTTTCGCGACGACCTTCGTCTTTCCGATAACCCGGCCCTTCACTTCGCCGCGACGCGCGGCACGCCGACCATCTGCGTCTACGTCTTCGACGAGGAGAGCGCCCCGCTTCGCGCGCCGTCATGGCGGCCGCTCGGCGGCGCGGCCCGCTGGTGGCTCGCGCAGTCGCTCCGCTGCCTGCAATCCGACCTTGCCGGACGCGGCGCCACGCTGTTGCTGCGCAAGGGACCGGCCGCTGCGGTGATCGCGCGGCTTGCCGAGGATGTCGGCGCGGACACCGTCACCTGGAACGATATCGCGATGCAGCCGCACCGGCGGATCGGCAACGACCTGGTCGGCGCGCTCGACCGCCTCGGCATTCCGTCGCGGATTTTCCCCGGCGACCTGCTGGCGGCCCCGGAGTCGATCCGCAACAAGGACGGACGAGCCCTGCGCGTTTTTACCCCGTTCTGGAAACGCCTGCTGGCGACGGCGCCCGCCGCGCCCCTGCCCGCCCCCGCCGCGTTGCTGCCGGCCGATGTGCCCGATGGCGGCAGGCTGGAGGACCGGCACCTGGAGCCGACCCATCCCGACTGGGCGGGCGGCTTGCGGGAGACCTGGACGCCCGGCGAAGCCTCGGCGCAGGCGATGCTGGCCGGCTTTCTCGATACCCGCATCCACGGCTATGCCGACAACCGCGACCGCCCCGACCTCGACGGCACCTCGCGCCTGTCGCCGCATCTCGGATTTGGCGAGATCGGTCCGCGCCAGGTCTGGCACGCAGCGCACTTCGCGGCCCATCGGCGGCCCGAGATAGCACGGGACATCGACAAATTCCTGAGCGAGCTCGGCTGGCGCGAATTCTGCCGCCATCTCCTGCTCGACGAACCGGAGATCGCGGCACGCAACCTGCAATCGTCGTTCGACGGCTTCCCCTGGCGCGACGACCAAGCCGCGCTGCGGCAATGGCAAAGCGGCCTGACAGGCTATCCCATCGTCGATGCCGGGATGCGCCAGCTTTGGCATACCGGCACCATGCATAATCGCGTCCGCATGGTGGCGGCGTCCTTCCTGGTCAAGCACCTGCTGATCGACTGGCGTGACGGCGAGAGCTGGTTCTGGGATACGCTGGTGGATGCGGACCCCGGCAGCAATCCGGCGAACTGGCAATGGGTCGCGGGCTCGGGCGCGGACGCCGCGCCCTACTTCCGCATCTTCAATCCGATCCTGCAGGGCGAGACATTCGATCCCGATGGCGATTATGTCAGGCGCTGGGTGCCGGAGCTGGCCGGGCTTCCCGCCAGGCTGATCCATCAACCCTGGACCGCGACGCCGGTCGAACTGGCCGGCGCAGGCGTGGTGCTGGGCAAGACCTATCCCGAGCCGATCGTCGCCCACAAACGAGCGCGCGGGCGCGCGCTCGCGGCCTACGCGAAGACGCGCGAATAGCCGTTACCTGCGGTTCACCAGCAGCACCGCCATCGCGCACACGGCGATGCCGAAGATCGACAGCAGGTCGAGCCTCTCGCCGAACAGCACAAAGGCCATGAGGGCTGTGACCGCCGGCACGAGGTAGAAGAAGCTCGCAACCTGCGTCGCCCCGCGATGGCGGATCAGCCAGTACAGCACGCCAATCGAACCGATCGACAGCACGACCGCAAGCCACGCCACCGCGAGAACGAATTCGAGCGACCAGTCGACGCTGCCGTCTTCGAACAGCAGCGAGCCGATGGCGAAGAACACCACCACCGCGATGTACTGCACCAGATTGCCGGAGCGCCAATCGATGTTGCCGCAGAACCGTTTCTGGTACAGCGCGCCGAGGGTGATGCTGACCAGCGAAACGCCGGAGGCGAGCCAGCCCCAGCCGACCTCCCCGGTCATCGGGCGGCCGTGCAGGATCAGGACCACGCCGACCAGGCCGAGCCCCAGCCCGATCCATTGCGGCCATGTGACGCGCTCGCCGAGCCAGCGATTGGCGATCGTCGATGTCAGGATCGGCTGCAATCCCGGAATCAGGGCGGACAGCCCGACCGGCACCGAATGCGCGATCGCCACCGCCGTGCCGCCGAGATAGAATCCGTGAACCAGGATCGCGGCGACGATGCTGTGGCCGATGCCCGGAAGCGACGGCCATTTCGGCCGCCAGATCGCGACGATCAGCGCCATCAGCACGACCACCACCGCCATCCGGATCGCCAGATAGGTCAGTGGCGCGGCACCGCTCAGCGCGTATTTCGTGCCGATGAAGCCGGTGCTCCACAACAGGACGAAGACCGCAGGCGCGGACCGCGACGCCAGATTTTCCAGATCACGATTCATTTGCCGCTCTGACTGCCCGATCCTATGGTAAGCGGCAAGGCGCGTTTGCGCGGGGTGGCTCGCGCGCCAAAACATATCGTTGCCTGAAATACACCAGTGGGAAACAGACATGGATGTTCGTGCTGCCGTCGCCGTCGCCGCGGGAAAGCCTCTCGAGATCACCACCGTGCAGCTCGAAGGGCCGCGCGAAGGCGAGGTGATGGTCGAGATCAAGGCGACCGGCGTCTGCCATACCGATGAATTCACTCTGTCCGGCGCCGATCCCGAGGGCCTGTTTCCGGCCATTCTCGGCCATGAAGGCGCGGGCGTCGTGGTCGAGGTCGGCCCCGGCGTGACCAGCCTCAGGAAGGGCGATCACGTCATTCCGCTTTACACGCCGGAATGCCGGCAGTGTCCGTCCTGCCTGTCGCGCAAGACCAATCTCTGCACCGCGATCCGCGCCACGCAAGGCCAGGGCCTGATGCCGGACGGCACCTCCCGCTTCTCGCTCGGCGGCAAGCCGATCCACCACTACATGGGCACATCGACCTTCGCGAACTACACCGTGCTGCCCGAGATCGCGGTGGCGAAGATCCGCGAGGACGCGCCGTTCGACAAGGTCTGCTACATCGGCTGCGGCGTCACCACCGGCATCGGCGCGGTCATCAACACCGCCAAGGTCGAGCCCGGCGCCAAGGCGATCGTGTTCGGTCTCGGCGGCATCGGGCTGAACGTGCTGCAGGGCCTGCGGCTTGCCGGCGCCGACATGATTATCGGCGTCGATATCAACAACGACCGCAAGGCATGGGGTGAACGCTTCGGCATGACCCACTTTGTCAATCCGAAGGAGGTCGGCAAGGATATCGTCCCCTACCTGGTCGACCTGACCAAAAGCGGCGCGGACCAGATCGGCGGCGCCGACTACACCTTCGACTGCACCGGCAACGTCACCGTGATGCGGCAGGCGCTGGAAGCCTGCCACCGCGGCTGGGGCCAGTCGATCGTGATCGGCGTCGCGCCCGCCGGCGCCGAGATCGCGACGCGGCCGTTCCAGCTCGTCACCGGGCGGGTGTGGAAGGGCACCGCCTTCGGCGGCGCGCGCGGCCGCACCGACGTGCCGAAGATCGTCGACTGGTACATGCAGGGCAAGATCGAGATCGACCCGATGATTACCCACATCATGCCGCTCACCGACATCAACAAGGCGTTCGAGCTGATGCACAAGGGCGAATCGATCCGAAGCGTGGTGACGTTCTGAGGGGGGACAGCGCCCGCGATACGATGACTTAGAACATGATCCCGAAAACCGGCTTCCGCCTTTCGGGATCATGCCCTCGCGGCGCATCAGGTCTTGTCCGGCCTTGTCAGCTCGGCAAGCCGCCGCCACTTCGCCTCGGTGGAGTGGCGGTTGTATCGCGCCACCTGCCAGCCGGTCGCGCCATCGAGGATGCCGGCGCGCAGGACCAGCGTTTTGACGAACGCGCTCCAGCCGTGCAGGGCGGCGCGCAGGCGTGAACCGCGGCGACCGCGTGCCGCCATCTGCTGCGCGGCGGCCTGTGAATAGCGCCTGATCTTGTCCTCGGCCTCAGCCCACGACTCGATGGAGTCATGGTCGATCGGCCGCTTGAGCCGCGCGACACGGCCATCGACGATCAGCCGCTCATGCACGAGATCGTCGGAGAAGCGCGCCCGGCCGCGGCGGAACAGGCGGCAGACATAATCCGGCGACCAGCCACAATGCCTGACCACCTGTCCGCAAAAACGGGAACGGCGCGGCAGTTCGTAGGCATCCGCGTCGCCACGCGCGATCGCCGCACGGACCTCGGAGGCGGCCTCGGTCTCCAGCCACTCATCGGCATCGAGCGAAAGCACCCAGTCGCTTTCAGCCAGCGCCAGTGCGCGATTCTTCTGCGCGCCAAAACCCGGCCAGTCCACCGTGGTCACCACCCGCGCGCCGCAGGCTTCCGCCACTTTGACGGTATCGTCGGTGCTGCCGCTGTCGACGACGACAAGCGCATCGGCAAACGCAACCGAGCGCAAGCAGCGCTCGATCATCGCCTCCTCGTTCTTGGTAATGACGATGACGGTCAAACTCGGCAAGGCGACACCCGGCGCGATCCAAACATGCGCGAATACCTGTAGCAGCCGCCGCGCGGCCGGCGCAATCGCCCTGCCCGGCTCAAAAATCCTCCGGGCACGGATCGACGATCTTCCACAGCTCCGGCCCGTTCCTGATCTTCTTCATCTGCGGCGTCAGGCCGCCATGGCGGCGGATCCAGTCCTTCACCGAGTTCGGATAATAGGACATCAGGTCCGACGTCCCCTCCGGGCTGGCAACCTTGATGCCGAAGGTGAATGCCTTGTCGTAATAGGCCTGGTGGAAGCCGAGGCTGGCGCGCGGCGTGACGCAGATCCTGTTCATCGGCACGATCCCGAACACCATCGTGCAGGCGGAGTTGCAGATGCCGTCGATGATGACGCGCTCGTGGCGGGCGCGAATCCGCTCGTACTTCGCCTTGTATTCCGTGACATAGCCGCCGTGATCGCGGGTGATGCGCAAATCCGCCCGCGCAGGCGTCGCGGCGACCAGAACGAGCAGCGGGAGAAGAAATCGGGTCATGCGCATAGGGCAATCGAGAACCGGAACCAGCCTGCCGGTGCGCGACCGACGACATATCGGCGATGGCACCAAGCAACAGGATTCTGGCCAGACTGTGTTTGGAATCCGTTAAGCATCGCCGCAACCGGCAGAATGGAAAGACACCCGAAGCTACAAACCGTGAACAAGGCAACCGGCCTCGTCGATGCTCGATCCGCCGTTCACCGCAGGTTCATCTGCGTTCTTTTCGAATGGTCCACCGCAACCGATCGCCTTTGCCGGCGTTTCCATTCACGACAGGAGGGTTTTCATGAAACTGAAAGCAGCACTGATCGCCCTGGCGGCTGCCGGTGGGCTGGCCTTGAGCGCCGGCGCCGCATCTGCCGCGATGCCAAACGGATTGCCGAGCGCCAACCAGGCGTCGAACGTGGACCAGATCCGCTACGTCTGTAACGCCTGGGGCCGTTGCTGGTGGCGCCCGAACTATCGCCGCTACTACGGACCGCCGCGCTATTACGGACCGCCCCGCTATTACGGACCGCGATTCTACGGCCCCGGTTGGCACGGCCGCCACAGGCATCATCGCCATCGCTGGTGAGCTGCGGCAACTCGCTCACCACTGAAAGAGGGCCCCCTGCGGCCCTCTTTTTTGTGCGGCGAACTCGCCGCCCTGACTTCGCCATCCCGAACGTTTCCCTGCCGGGAGTGGCGCAACCGGCCGATGTCTGATAAGCGAACCCACCCCGCGCGCTCGTAGCTCAGCTGGATAGAGCATCGGATTTCGATTCCGAGGGTCGGAGGTTCGAATCCTTCCGAGCGCGCCATTTCCCTTCACCGGAGAAGATTCGAACCTGGCGGTTGCCGCGGGTCTGATCCGCTTACGTTGAAGCAGACCCGCCGTTCATCTTTCTGTTTGACCATGATCTTTTTGCAAAAGCCGGCTTCCCCGTTTCGGAATGGCGCTCCAGCAGGATGCTGAAAAAGCCCCAGCAGTCATTCCGGGGCACACCACCCGGATCGGCGCCGGAAGCGCGTTCCCGCGCGTCTTCGACACGCGATAGTGCCGTCCAGGCGCAGACTCCGGTGTGAACCCGGAATCCGGCCTCACTGATTTTCTTCACATCTTTTCGGATTCCGGATCGCCGCTTGCGCGGCGTCCGGAATGACAACAGCGCTTTTTTCAACGGCCTGTTAGGCGGCGGCGGGCGTGCCGAGCACTATGGCGGCGATGGCGAGAAGCACGGCGACGGCAAACAACAGCGCCCGACCGAACTGGCGATGTTCGATCGAGGAGCGGACGGCCTGCACGGACTGCAGCGCGTAGTAGCCAAGAAACGCCTTCGAGGCGTAGGCGATGATTTCGTAGATATTGGCACTCCACGTTATCCCGATCGCCACGAGCGCCGTCGCCAGATTCCCGGCATTGACCGACAACCGGCTTTTCGTCGTTTCGGAAAGCAGACCGCCCGCACCGTTCATGTCGGCGACCGCCGCAGACGATTGGGACGCAAGTGCGGCAACGATGAGAAGCGGCGCCACGGCTCCGCCGACCGGGCGAAGCATGTCGATGATTGCGGTCTCACCGCCGGTCATGGGCAGGCTCTCGTGGAAAAGGAACGTCACCAGCAGCACGAATACGACGTAGATGACGCTCGATATCCATTGCGCGTGGCGCATCGTCCGGATGCGCGTCGCGCCATCGTATTCATGGCCCAAATATCGCGATGTCTCGAACCCCTGCACGAGGATGACCAGACCGAGCAGAACCTGAATGGACGCGAAGCCTTGCGGCGCCTCGACGGAAGGGGAAGCGCCATGTGCGCCCGCGGCAAGAAACACGAGCACCACAATCAGTCCGGATATGACGGAGAGCTTCAGGCCGACCGCGCCGACCTCGAAACGCTCGAGCGCCCGCAGCCCGCCGGTCAGCCCGAGCAGGCCCGCGCCGGCGATCGCCACCGTGGCGACAACCTGGATGGCAAGTCGGCTCTCGACGCCGAAAATGCGCAGGCCGAAGGCCGCAAAGAGATTCAGGTAGTACGCGACCGATACGAAATAGGCGAGTGAGAGCGTGAAATCGGAGGCGCGCTCGACCAGGACGCCGGTCTTCGGCAACGTGCCCAGGCGTGGTTCGACATAACGAATATTGTGACGTATGACCGCGCCGTAGAGGTAGCCGATCGCGCAAAGCGCAAGCATTGCCATCCAGGCCGCATGGCCGAACGTGCTCGCCAGGATCGGTCCGACAACAAGAAAGCCCGAGCCAATGATCGAGGCGAGCGGGGTGACCGTGGCGCGCCAGGGCCGTGAATGCAGAACGCGGGGGTAGAAGAACAGGCAGGCGGCCAGAGCCGAAACGAGAACGAGTCCCATATTGCTATTCACGCTGTTCGCTCCGACCGTGTCCGCTCGAGCGGCGGCATCTCGTCCCGATTTCGCCCGTTGTCGCGCGACCTCCGAGAGCGCGGCGCTGTGGACCTAATAATGGGAAAGGCCGAGTCCATGCAATCGGCATCTGGCATTTGCGTGTCGGGCTCGTACGTGTCAGGCCCGCGAATTCCGCCGGCGTCGCGGCGCCGGCTTTCACGGGATTGCCCCGTGCATTGGCCGCGCATAGGCAATAAGAGAATATGATCCCCCCATCCGCCGGGTGAAGCGAACCACATCCCGGGCGGCTGCCGAACGGCGCTGTCGTTGGCGCCGCCCTATCGAGGCCCTGAGATGTCCGACGTCTCGCCGATGCAGGCAACCGACGACCAACAGCCGGTGATTGCCTTCCTGAGCAATCCGCAAACGCACGGCGGGCAGCCCGTCCGGCGGATCGATACCCATGCGGCCATGGTATTTCTGGCTGGTCCGCGCGCGCTCAAGATCAAGCGCGCCGTCAGGTTTCCCTTCCTCGACTATTCAACGCTGGCCAAACGCAAGAATGCCTGCGAGCGCGAGATCGAGATCAATCGCCGGTTCGCGCCGCAAATCTATCGCGGCTGCACGGCCATCACGCGGCGCGCCGGCGGCGGGCTGGACATCGCCGGCCCCGGCGACGTCGTCGAATGGGCCGTCGACATGGTCCGGTTCGACGAGAACCTGACGCTCGACAGGCTGGCGCAGGCGGATTCCATCGACCGCAGGCTGGCCGAGGAACTGGCCGATGCGATCTCGCAGGCTCACGACCAAGCGTCCGTCGCCGACGAATCGTCCTGGATCGAATCGATCCCCTTGCTGATCGAGGCCAATTCCACAGCCTTCGCCGGTCATTTCGATCGGCAGCGCGTCATGCTTCTCGACCGCGCAAGCCATGATGCGTTCCGGAACGTTCGCCCCGCCCTGGAGCAGCGCGAACGCTGTGGCCTCGTCCGCCACTGCCACGGCGACCTGCATCTCGCCAATGTCGCGCTGATCGATGGAAAGCCGATGCCCTTCGATGCGGTCGAATTCGATCCGGAGATCGCCACGACGGATATCCTGTACGATCTCGCCTTCATCCTGATGGACCTGTGCCATTTCGGACGAACGGAGGCCGCCAACATCGTCCTGAACCGCTATCTCGAAACGGCGGCATTGGCCGAGCTTGAGGGCCTGTCGGCACTATCGCTTTTCATGTCCATGCGCGCCGCGATCCGCGCCAATGTCCTGCTGGCGAGGCGCGATACGGATCCGCGGGCGAAGGGCGCGGCATGGGACGCCGCCCACGCCTATTTCGAACTGGCACTTCACCTCATGGCGCCAGCCACCCCGGCGCTGATTGCCGTGGGCGGCCTTTCCGGCACCGGGAAATCCACGCTGGCGCGCCAACTGGCTCCATTGGTCGGGCCGGCCCCCGGCGCGCTCGTGCTGCGCTCGGATGTCGCGCGCAAGCAGCGGTTCGGCGTTCCGGCAACCGAGCGATTGTCCAGCGCGGCATATCGGCCCGAGGTGACACAGGATGTCTATCGGCGATTGATGGAGCGCGCCGAACGAATCCTCGCGGAAAATCACGCGGTGGTCCTCGATGCGGTCTGCTCGAAGGAAGACGAGCGAACCGCCATTGCCGCCCTTGCCGCGCGCCTGAACGTGCCGTTCCACGGCCTGTTCCTCACGGCGGATCTCCGGACCCGCCTGCAGCGGGTCGGCGACCGCGCGATGGACGCATCCGATGCGACATCGCAGATCGTCGCGCAGCAGGAGGGCTACGAGATCGGGCGCCTCGACTGGCACGCCATCGATGCATCGGGAACGCCGGAAGCCGCCCTGGCCGCGGCGCGATCCGTCATCGGCATCGAATGACCTGTCGGTGATTCCGCTCGCCGTGAAACCTCATGGCGCCTGAACGACCCACTTCACCATCGCCTGCGCCAATCGCTCGAACGCGGCGCCGAACGCGGCAGCCGCGCTCTTCGGATCAAGGTGATCGAATGCCTGAATCTCGTGGAACAGACGCGCCGCCACCACTTTCCCGTCCTTGTCGATAATCCGCGCCGACAATTCGATATCCGCAACCGGCTTGTCATCCGCATTGATCTGGAAACGGCGAATGTCCAGCGCAAGCTGGGTATCCGGCTGGACTCCGTCCATCGGGCGCAGGGGAGCATGGTCGATATCGTAGTTCTCGAAGCTCTCGATCAACCGCGCCTGTAGCAGCTTCGGGATGCTGTCCGCCCACATCGCCTCGGCGAACTCCGGATGATCTCCGGGCGGCGAGATCAGAAGGCGCTGGGTATCCAGCATCGCGATGACGGTCGGTTCGGGTATGGCAAGACTGCCCGTGAGCGCCTTGGCCGGCACGGACGGGAATCCTTTCGCCGCAGGGATGTCATACGTCACCTTGCGGACCGGCTGGCCGCCTCCCATCATCCGCCCCAGCCCGGCGACGATATCGTCGAGCTTTCCGCTGTTCTTCGCCAAAGTTTCGGAGAAGGTCTGAAAGTTGGCGATGGTCGCCTTCAGCGGGTCCGCATTGTCCGTCAGGACGGCATCGACCTTTCGAAGCGCGTCGCGGGCGGCCTGCGTCATGCTCTGCCCCGCCCCGGCCTCGGCCGTCAGCGTCGTCACCGGGCCGCCGTCAAGCCGGGTGCCGCCCTCGAGCGCCACCACCGGCACGCCGGTCAGTCCCTGGAACTCGAGACCGACCCTGGTATCAGCCCGGACCGGCGTGTCCGACGACACCGCGATCTTCACATTGACGCGCCTGGGATCCCTGGGCGCCAGCGCCAGGTCGGTCACCTCGCCGACGCGGATGCCGTTGAACAGCACGGCCGCGCCGACCAGCAGCCCCGGCACCGGCCCCTCGAACCGAACCTCGTAGCTTACCCGCGGGCCGAGGCCGCCGGAATTGTGCAGCCAGAAGACGAACCCGAACACGGCGACGATCGCGGCAAGCACGAATCCGCCAACGATCACGAAAGGAGCCCGCGTCTCCATCGTTCAACTCCCCTTTGGTTGCAGCATCAGCGAGCGCTTGCCGCGGAAGTAGGCCCTCACCCATGGATGCTCGGACCGCAGCACGTCGTGCATGGTGCCGAGCGCCGCAATCCTGCCGTCGGCCAGCGCGGCGATGCGGTCGCACACGGTATTGAGGCTGGCGAGGTCGTGCGTCACCATGAACACCGTCAGTCCCAGCGTCTTCTGCAGGGTCTTGATGAGGGCATCGAAGTCCCCGGCGGAGATCGGATCGAGCCCCGACGTCGGCTCGTCGAGAAAGACGATCGCGGGATCGAGCGCGAGTGCCCGCGCAAGCGCAACACGCTTGGTCATGCCGCCGGACAGTTCGGCCGGAAACTTGTCGCCATCCTCCGCGCTCAGCCCGACCATCTCCAGCTTGGCGTTGGCGATCTCGTCCAGCAGCCGGTCCGAAATGGTGAGCGCCTCGCGGAGCGGAAACTGGACGTTCTGACGCGCGGTCAGCGACGAAAACAGCGCCCCGCGCTGGAACAGGATTCCCCATCGGCCGGCGATCGCCCGGGTCCGGCGGTCCGATGCCGATCCGATCGGCGTTCCCATCACCTCTATGGTGCCGCCCTGCGGCGGCAGAAGACCGATGATGCTGCGCATGAGCACCGATTTTCCGCTTCCGGAGGCGCCGACCAGCCCGAGGATTTCTCCCTGGACCACGTCGAGCGACAGATGATCGATCACGACGCGGCGCCCGAAGCCGACGACCAGATCGGTGACGCGGATCGCCACGCGCGGAGCTGCCTTGTCCATCTACATTCCGATCGACGCGAAGAAGACCGCGAACAGTCCATCCAGGACGATGACGAGAAAGATCGACTTCACCACCGAGGTCGTGGTCTGGCGGCCCAGCGATTCGGCGCTGCCCTTGACGCGCAGACCTTCGCTGCATGCGACGATGCCGATGACCAGCGCCATGAACGGCGCCTTGATCATGCCGACCTCGAAATGGGTCACGGAAATCGCATCATGCAACCGCTCGATGAAGATCGGCGGGCTCATGTTTCCATACAGCCACGCCACCAGCCCGCCGCCGTAAAGCGCCGCCATCGACCCGAAGAATGTCAGGATCGGAAGCGCGCAGACCAGCGCCAGGATGCGCGGCAGGACCAGCACCGATATCGGATCGATGCCCATGGTCGACAGCGCATCGATTTCCTCGCGCATCTTCATCGAGCCGAGTTCGGCCGTGTAGGCGCTGCCGGACCGGCCCGCCACCATGATGGCGACGATCAGCACGCCGAGTTCCCGCACCACGAGGATGCCGACCATGTCGACCACGTAGGAATCCGCGCCGAACTTGCGGAAATGGAAAAATCCCTGCTGGGCGATGATCGCGCCGATCAGGAACGTAATCAGCAGGACGATCGGAATGGCCTGCCAGCCAACCTTGTACAACTGATAGGTCAACGACGTCAGGCGGAGGGACCGCGGCCTGCGGAACACGCTTAGAAGCGCCGAACACAGCGCACCGAGCATCTGCAGGAAAACCGCGATGTCTTCGGCCGCCTTCCATGCCGCGCGGCCGACATGCTCGAGCTTGTCCGCGACCAGGCCCGGCCGTTCGACCGCAAGCGGGACACTACGGTTGACCTCGCGGATCTCCGCGATCAGGCCCTCGTCCTTTTCGGAAACGCCGACGACATCGACATGCCGGTCGCGCGACGTCATCTGCCGGGTCAGCTTTTCCAGCAGCCACGCGCCGAGCGTATCGATCTCGGCGACACCCGCCATGTTGATTCTCAGCGAGGCCGATTGCCGAAGCTCCAATGCGGCCGCATCCGTCAGCGCCTCGAGCGCTCCCGCATTCGCCGCGATCCAGGCGCCGCTCGGGCGGAGTTCGACCGCATTTCCGGAGAACAGTCTGATGAGCTGCGGCGCGGATGCCAATTGAGTCTCCTCGTTCATCCTCCTGTTTAGGATCCCGGCCCGGAAAGACGTTGACCTGTCTCAAGCCGGACACGGCCCGGGAAACCCCTAGGTGACGATCACGGACGGCAATGGCCCGGCATCATGGATTTCGACCGACAAGACCAAACCTCGTCAGCTCATCGGCGGCGGCGTGAACAGGCGCGCGGCCATGGTCGTCATGCGCTCGCCATGGCCGAACGACCAGCGGTTGAACTGCCGGAACGCATCGAACTGGTGCTGGCAGCAGGTCAGCCATGCCACCTTCAGGTCATCGACCGAATGGGCTTCGGACATGTGCCGCACCAGTTCGTTCGAGATATGCATTTCCGTTTGCATCTGTTCAGCCAGCTCCAGGGCGGCCCTCTGCATCTCGCTCAAGAGGACGCTGTGCGCGCCGAGCACAAGACCAAGGGCGCGAAAATCGAGCCAGTTCAGATAAGTGACGACATCGGAACCAAGGGCGTTTCCGGCCGATGCCGTCTTGTCAGCGTTCAACATGGCAAATTCACCTTTCGCGGACTGCCGGACAGAATGCGGCCTATCTCGAACGGCTCCTTGAGCTGCATCAATCTCCCGGCGAACAAGCCTGTTGGAGGGCCGGCCGCAAAACGGCGCCCACCAACGGCGCCGCCGGTCGGACGGCCGGCCCCGGCGGGCGATCCGGGTTCGAGGCAGCCCGCCACCCGCGAGCGCTTCGGCGCGATCGGCGCCCCGTGCGACAGCCACAAATATTGGACTCGCCCGCCGTTCCGGCGATATGTTGCGGCCTGAGATATATTCGTCTCATCTCGTGCCCTGTCATGCTTCGAGGGAGCAACTTGACTGAAGTCGACGGCAACTCCGCGCGATTCGGCGGGCTTTTTCTGCAGTGCGGGGTGGACGAGTCCGGAATTGGAATCTGGGATCTCGATCTGTCCACCGGCGACCTGTTCTGGTCGGACGCCACCCGCCGGCTTTTTGACGTTCCCTTGCATGAAGCCGTCAGCCTCGAGCTTTTTCTTTCGAAGCTCGCGCCCGATGACCGTGAACGGACCAGGACCGCGCTCCAGCGAACGATCGAGGGCGGCAGCAAGTTCGATTTTCAGTATTGCATCGGCGAACAGTCGGGCGGCAGCCACTGGGTGCGGGCGCGCGGGGGTCTCGTCAGGAACGCGGACGGCGCCCCGGCTCGCGTGTGCGGCGTGGTTCTCGATATCGACGACCAGAAGCAGCTCGAGGCAGCCCTGCGCGCGCGCGAGAGCCATCTCCATTCGATTCTCGAAACCATTCCGGATGCGATGATCGTGATCGACGAGCACGGCATCATGCAGCGTTTCAGCTCCGCGGCGGAGCGGCTGTTCGGCCTTCCGGAATCCGAGGCGATCGGGCTGAACGTGAACACCCTCATGCCCGAGCCGGACCGCGGCCGGCACGATGGCTACCTTCAGCGCTACAAATCGAGCGGCGAGCGGCACATCATCGGCATCGGCCGCATCGTGACCGGAAAGCGCCGGGACGGCTCGACCTTTCCCATGCACCTTTCGGTCGGCGAGATGAATGCCGGCGGCGAACGATACTTCACCGGATTCGTTCGCGACCTGACCGAACATCAGAAAACCCAGGCAAAGCTTCAGGAACTGCAATCGGAGCTTTTCCACGTGTCGCGCCTGAGCGCCATGGGCGAAATGGCCTCGGCGCTCGCCCACGAACTCAGCCAGCCGCTCGCCGCGATCAGCAACTACATGAAGGGATCACGCCGCCTGCTCGAGAGCAACGGCACGCCCGACATTCCTCGGGTCGAAATGGCCCTGGATCGCGCCGCCGAGCAGGCGCTGCGTGCCGGCCAGATCATCCGTCGCCTGCGGGACTTCGTCAGCCGCCGCGAATCCGAGAAGCGCGTTGAAAGCCTGGCGAAACTGGTGGAGGAAGCGGGCGCGCTCGGCTTGTCCGGCGCGCGCGAGCAGAACGTGATGCTTCGGTTCCAGCTCGATCCGGACTGCGACCGCGTCCTTGTCGACCGGGTGCAAATCCAGCAGGTTCTCGTCAACCTGTTTCGAAATGCCCTGGAGGCAATGGCCGATTCACCCCGGCGAGAACTCGTCGCCGCCAGCACCCATGCGTCCGACGACATGATCGAGATATCGGTCATGGATACCGGCCACGGGTTCAGCGATACGACCGCCGGCAATTTGTTCCAGACCTTCTTCACCACAAAGGAAACCGGAATGGGAGTCGGGCTTTCCATCAGCCGATCGATCGTGGAAGCCCACGGCGGGCGCATGTGGGCGGAGACCAATGAATCTGGCGGCGCCACATTCCGCCTGACTTTGCCCGCGGCACCGGATGAGGGCCTGCCAGATGTCGCATAACGCCCACGTCTATGTGATCGACGACGATCCCTCGATGCGGGATTCGCTGGACTTCCTGCTCGGCGCGGCCGGATTCGACGTCTCGCTTTTCGATGGCGCCACGAGCTTCCTCAAGGCCCATACGGATCTCGGATTCGGTTGCGTGCTATCCGATGTCCGCATGCCGGGAATGGACGGCATGGATCTCCTGCGCCAGCTCAAGGCCAAGGCATCCGCCCTCCCCGTCATCATCATGACCGGCCATGGGGACATTCCGCTGGCGGTCGAGGCGATGAAGCTCGGAGCGTTCGACTTCGTCGAGAAGCCGTTCGAGGACGAGCGATTGATCGGGGCGATCAACACCGCCCTCCAGCAGGGGGGCGACAAGACCAAAGGCGACGCTCTCACCCGGGATATCGCCGCCCGCGTCGCGAGCCTCAGCCTGCGCGAGCGGCAGGTTCTCGACGGATTGCTCGCCGGCCTGTCCAACAAGCAGATCGCCCGGGATCACGGCATCAGCCCGCGGACCATAGAAGTCTACCGCGCCAACGTCATGACCAAGATGCAGGCCCGCAGCCTTTCCGAACTTATCCGGCTTGCCGTCAAGGCGAACATTCAGGCGGATTGAGCCAGATCAACGCATATGGAATTCGAAGGACTAATCCTTTCCGAATGATCGGATTCAATGACGCACAGGGCTCTTTCCGATGCACCACGTCTGTGTCCTGGATGACGAGCCGGATGTCCTTCAATCGCTGCGGTTCCTGCTCGAAACGCACGGCTTCGACGTTTCGACATTCAGCGCGGCCGCCACCTTTCTCAGCCTGATCGAGCCGGACCAGACCGATTGCATCGTGATCGACTACAAGATGCCCCATATGGACGGCCTCGACGTTTCAACCCGCCTTCGGCAGCGGAACGTTTCCACGCCGATTATCCTCATAACCGGCTATTCCGACCACCTGATTGAAGTCAAAGCCGCAACGGCGGGCGTCAACCACGTCCTGCTGAAGCCGCTTCTGGAGGACAACCTCGTGAAATGCGTCCGCAACGCCGTGGCCATGAACAGCCCCCGGCCCTGAAAGTCCCTTCGTACGGAGAATTTCGATTGCCCGCGTCAACTCCGGTCCTTTCCTTAGGGGATCCCTCCTAAGATAGATAACCGAATACAGATCGACCAAGAATTTCTCTAAATGCGTGACATCTTGACCAAGGAGATGGCAGATGCTCACGCAGTCGGTCCCCGCCCTCCAGGCCCCCCGGCCTCCGCATCTGGCCGCGAACGACGACGGGCTTGGCTCGATCGTCGCTCGCGCCTACCTGCCGCTGACGGAGTTCAGCTATCGCAAGGACGAGGAAATCTACGGCGAGGACGAGCCGGCGGAGTTTGTCTATCAGGTTGCCCGGGGCGCGGTTCGCTCATACAAGCTGCTTTCCGATGGCCGGCGCCAGATCGGCGCATTTCACCTGCCCGGCGATGTCTTCGGCCTGGAGCCCACGTCCCGCCATCGGTTGACGGCGGAAGCCATCACCGGCACGGCCGTTCACCTCGTCAAGCGGAAGAGCCTCGAACAGGCCGCCTCCACCGACGTCGAGATTACCCGCCGCCTCTGGACCATGACCGCCTCCGATCTCCGCCATGCCGAGGATCACATGCTTCTGCTGGGCCGCAAGACGGCCATGGAGCGTGTCGCCGCATTCCTGCTGGAGATGGACCGTCGGCTGTCGAGCGCCGGGATGCTGGCACTGCCCATGTGCCGGCGGGACATCGGCGACTACCTGGGCCTGACCATCGAAACGGTCTCCCGCGCGCTCTCGGAACTCCACGACCTCGGCATCATCGCCTTCTCCGGTGCCCGCCAGATCGTGCTCCAGAACCGTCCGCGCCTGCGCGGCATGAACGGTTAAATCCGAGCGCCATTCGCAACTCGTGGACGAGTCCGGGATTTTTGCATCATGACAACCTTCGGCAACATGCGGGCCTTGATCGTCGTCGCGTTGACGGTCGCCGGCCCGACGTCTCCCGCGCTCGCAGCAAACGCCATCCAGGGACGAAACCTCGCCAAGCTCTATTGCGCCCGGTGCCACGCCATCGACAAAGTGAGCCCGAGTCCGCTCCGGATCGCGCCGCCGTTCCGCGACCTGCACTTGATGTATCCGGTCGAGACGCTCGAGGAGTCGCTGGCCGAAGGCATCATGACCGGGCATCCCACCATGCCCCAGTTCCGCTTCGATCCGGATCAGATCAGCGACTTCATCCTGTTTCTCAAGTCGCTGGAATAGAGCGGGCCGAGAAAATGCGGGGGACGGTTTTCCGCGCGCACCGGCGAGCAGCCCGATCTGGCGCGCCACCGCCAAGTCACCTGCTTCGGACGATCGGTCAGCCCGTTTCCATCACCTCGGTGGAAACGCCTGGTTGCTGAATGGCGAGGCGGTCGGAACCTGAATGACGATATAACCTTTTCCGATTTCCTGATGACACGCATTACATACGGCGGTCATGCTCCCGAACGCCTTGCTGAAGTCCGATACGTTCCTGGCGGCAATCGCAGACTTGATCTCATTGATGGGTTGCATCAGGCTCGCCATGTCCGCGGCCGGGATGCCCGGATACAACAGCGCGATATCCTCGAAGTTCGCCAGCATCTGCTCCATCTCGTATTCGGCCAGGGGCCAATTGCCCGCCCGGCCGGAAAACCAGAGCTTGATGTGCCGCATCTGCATGGTGGTCATGAGATCGGCCAGACGCGGAACATGGTTGTTCGACGCGACCCGATCGCCGGCGAGAACAGGCGATATCCCGCCATTCGCAACAACTGCGCCGAGCAGCGTCCCCGCAATCGAAAACGCGCGAGCCAGTCCGCCAGTGCGCCGCCACAGCATCGCCAAACCTCTCATACGTCGTTTCCTTGCCTATCATCGGCCGGCCCAACGATCTTGATCCGGATCAAGACCGCGCCGCGACCGGCAATCGTGCTCCGGGCAATCGGCGGCGGCGGTCACAGACCCTCGACGACCTTCTTGAGCATATCGCGCACCTGCCCTGCCACCTGTTGCAGCGTCGGGTTCGGGACGGCGGCCATCGAGGCGACCGGATCGATCGCGGCGACCTCGATCCTGCCGCCGCCGGCATCCTGAACGACGACATTGCAGGGCAACATGGTGCCGATCTTGTCCTCGATCTCCAGGGCCTGGCGCGCCATGGCGGGATTGCAGGCGCCGAGAATGCGGTAGTTTCGAAAATCCACATCGAGCTTCTTCCTGAGCGTCGCCTTGACGTCGATTTCGGTGAGGACGCCGAACCCAGCCTCCTTGAGCGCATCGGTGGTGCGCCGCACGGCTTCGTCGAAGGAACAATCAAGCGTTTTCGCGAAATAATACGTCATCGTGGTCTCCATCGTGGTTTTCCGGGCTTCAGATCGATGCCGTATCGGCATCGGTTGGTTCCGGGGGCAGCGGACGATCCTGGCCGCGCGGCCGTTCGCCCCTCAGCACGACATAGATGGCCGGGATGACCAGTACGGTGAGCACCGTCGAGGATGCCAGGCCGAACAGCAGCGAGATCGCGAGCCCCTGGAAGATCGGGTCCGCCAGGATGACGGCGGCGCCGATCATCGCCGCGATCGCGGTCAACAGGATCGGCTTGAAGCGGATGGCGCCGGCCTCCAGCAGCACGTCGGTCAACGGGCGATCGGGCCGGCGCGCATGGCGGATGAAATCGACCAGCAGGATCGAATTGCGCACGATGATTCCGGCAAGCGCGATGAAGCCGATCATCGAGGTCGCCGTGAACGGTGCGGCGAACAGCCAGTGGCCCACCATGATGCCGATCAGCGTGAGCGGGATCGGCGTCAGGATGACGAGCGGCAGCTTGAACGAGCCGAACTGGGCGACAACGAGGATGTAGATTCCGAGGATCGCCACCATGAAGGCGGCGCCCATGTCGCGGAACGTCACCCAGGTCACCTCCCATTCGCCGTCCCAGAGCAGCGTCGGGCGGGTTTCGTCATCGGGCTGGCCATGCAGCGCGATCAAAGGCTTCGGGAGGCTGCCCCAGTCGATCCGGTCGATCGCATCCCGCACCGCCAGCATCCCGTAGATCGGCGCTTCATAGGCGCCGGCCAGTTCCGCCAGAACCATTTCCGCGGCACGGCCGTTGTGCCGGAAGATCGGATAGGATGCCGGCTCCTGGCCGACGCTGACCACGTCGCCGAGTTCGACCACCCCGCGCCCCCCGGGCAGCGCATTGGCGGGCACGGGCGTCGTCAGCGCGCGGGCATCCACGACCGCTTTCGTCTTCGGAAGCGCGAGGCGGATGGCGATGGGATGACGCCCGCCACCGCGATGGGAATAGCCGACCGTGGCGCCGCCATAGAGATAGCGCAGCGTATCGTACACATCCGACTGCTCGACCTTGTAATATTCGAGATTGTCCTGATTGATGGTGACGCGCATGCGCCGCGGCCGGTTGCGATAGCTGTTGTCGACATCGACGATGAACGGGACGGCCTTGAACGCGGCCTGGACCTTGTTCGCCACGGCGCGCCGGGTTTCGGGGTCCGGGCCATAGATTTCCGCGAGCAGCGTGCCCAGCACCGGCGGCCCCGGCGGCGGCTCGACCACCTTCACGACGGCCCCCTTCGGAAGCGGGACATCCTTGAGGCGTTCACGGAGTTCGAGCGCGATGGCGTGGCTCGCCCGATGGCGCTCGCCCTTGGCCAGAAGGTTGACGGCGATATCACCCTGCTCCGGATTCGCGCGCAGATAGTAGTGCCGCACCAGGCCGTTGAAATCGAACGGCGCGGCGGTGCCGGCATAGGTCTGGAACGACACGATCTCCGGAACGGATGCCAGGCGGTCCACCATCGCCTGCAACGCGCGGTCGGTATCTTCGACCGACGATCCCTTCGGCAGATCGAGCACCACCTGAAGGTTGGCCTTGTTGTCGAACGGCAGGAGCTTCACCGTGACGTGCCGGGTGTAAAGCAGGCCCAGCGAGGCCAGCGTGGCGACGCCGACCACCAGGAGGAACGTCCATGTCCGCGCGCGAGTCGCGAGGATCGGCCTGGCGACCGCGACGTAGAGACGGCCGAGGCGGCCGCCGCTCGCATCCTCATGGCCGCCGGCATGGGCACTGCCGGAACCGGCACCACCAGAATCAGCGCCGCCGAGCTTCATCATCAGCCACGGCGTCAGGATGACGGCGACGAAGAACGAAAACAGCATCGCGGCCGAGGCATTGGCCGGGATCGGGCTCATATAGGGGCCCATCATCCCCGAGACGAACAGCATCGGCAGCAGCGCGGCCACCACCGTCAGGGTGGCGACGATGGTGGGATTGCCGACCTCCGCAACCGCGTCGACCGCCGCCCGCAGGCGCGAGCGTCCGTCATGCATGGACCAGTGGCGCGCGATGTTCTCGATCACCACGATGGCATCATCGACCAGGATGCCGATCGAGAAGATCAGCGCGAACAGGCTGACGCGATTGAGCGTGTAGCCCATGATCCACGACGCGAACAGCGTCAGCAGGATGGTGGTCGGGATCACCACCGCCACCACCAGCGCCTCGCGCCATCCGATGGCGATGGCGACAAGCGCCACGATCGAGACCGTCGCCAGGCCGAGATGGAACAGCAGCTCGTTGGCCTTCTCGTTGGCGGTCTCGCCATAATTGCGCGTGACCGTCATTTCGACGTCCTTCGGGAATATCTGCCCGCGCACCTGTTCGAGCCGCCGGACGATGTCGTCCGCGATCACCACCGCATTGGTGCCGGGACGCTTGGCGATGGCGATCGACACCGCCGGCGCGCGCTGGAGCCCGGTGGACGTCTTGCGGATATCGTTCACCCGGTTTTCGGCAGGCGACGTCGCCAGCACGACGTCGGCCACGTCGCGGACATAGACGGGGCGGCCGTCCCGCGCCGTGAGAAGAATGTTGCCGATTTCCGGCAGCGCCTGCAGCGTCTGCCCGGCGACGATGGCACGCTGTTGCGTATCGTCGCGCACGGTGCCGAGGCGGAAGGCGCGGTTGGCGCCGCCGATCTTGGCGGCAAGCTGCTGCAGGGTGATGCCGTACAGCGAGAGCTTCTCGGAGTCGGGTTCGACGCGGAACTGCTCCGGCTGCTCGCCGACGATGTAGGTGAGGCCGATGTCCGGCAGCTTGGAGACCTCGACCTGCAACTCGCGCGCGAGCCGCGTCAGCCCGTTCGCGGTCCACCGGGACGCCGCCTCCGCCGTGGGGCGCAGCGTGACCACCACGATCGCCACGTCGTCGATCCCCCGGCCGACGATGAGCGGCTCCGGAACGCCGACCGGAATCCGGTTCATGTTGGCGCGGACCTTCTCGTGCACGCGCAGGATGGCCGCGTCCGAATTGGTGCCGACCTTGAACCGCGCCGTCACCACGGTGCCGTCGTCCTCGGTCTGCGAATAGACGTGCTCGACGCCGTCGATGCTCTTGACGATGGTCTCCAGCGGCTCGGTGACGAGCTTGACGGCATCCTCCGCCTTCAGCCCGTTGGCGGTGACATGGATATCGACCATCGGCACCGAGATCTGCGGCTCCTCCTCGCGGGGCAGCGAGATCAGCGCGACGAGCCCGAGCGCAAGCGACGCGAGCAGGAAAAGCGGCGTCAGGGGCGACGCGATGAAGGCACGGGTGAGATGGCCGGCGATTCCGAGTTTCATGGCACCACGACCCGATCGCCGTCATGCAGGCCGGTGAGGATTTCAATGCGCTTCTGGCCATCCGCCTCGAAGGCTTCGCCGAGAATGACGGCAACGTCCATGCCGCCCGCCGCGGTCGCAACCCGCACATAGTCGACGCCGTGCAGGGTGCGCACCGCCCCGGACGGGACCGCAAGCACCGTGCGCCTGCCGACCGGGATCGACACCAGCGTCCGCTCGTTGACGAAATAATCGCCGAGCCCCTCGACCTCGACATCGGCGGTCACCCGGCCGTCGGTGATCTCGGGATAGACTTTCACGATCCGTCCCCGACGCGCCGCCGGCAGCCGGCCGGGTGCCTGCGCCAGTCCCCGCTCGCCGACGAGCACATCGGAGCCCTGCACGATCTCGGCGGCATGGCGCTCCGGGAGCGACAGCCGCAGATAGTACGGACCGGGCGCGATCCGCGCGATCTGTTCACCCGGCAGGATGACGGACCCGGGCGTCACCGGAACGGTGAGCACCCGCCCCGTCGCCGGCGCGACAACGGTGCCCTCGCGCGCGCGCTGCTCGATGACGGTCTTCTCGGCCTTCGCCGCAGCGACCTGGTTCGTCGCGACCTCGAACTGCATTCTGGCCTGGTCGAGGCTCGCCTGCGTGCCGGTGCCCGTGGCCCGTAGCTGCTGGGCGCGATCCAGTTGAATCCGCGCATTCGCGAGCTGCGAGGCGATCGCCTCGATCTTGGCATCGGCCGCATTGAGCTGCAGCGCCAGCTTGTCGTCGACAATGACGGCGATCGCCTGCCCCTGCCGAACCTCGTCGCCCTGGCTGACGCGGAGTTCGCGAACCGATCCGCCGATGCGGGCGCGCGCCGGAATGACGATGCGGCTTTCGACCTGGCCGAACACCGCCTTCATTTCGGGGATCGTCGTGGCTTTCACGACGAATTCGGCCGCGCCCGCTTTCGCAACGGCGAGAGATGCCGCCACGGCAAGGGCTGCCGCCATGAGCGAGGCGTGCGAAATCGATCGATGCATGAGACCCGCGGCTTTCCCGGGCGACCCCGGGGCCGCCCGAACATTGGATGAATAAGAGGGTTCCGCGCTACTTGAACGCGACGCCCGCCCGGCAACCCAGCTTCCTGAAGATCATTGCCGCCGGGCAGAAGCCGGTTATCGACGCCTGCATCAGGTTCAGCCCGACGAACGCCGTGAGCAGATACCACCAGGCCGACACGTAGAATCCGAGGCCCAGCGATGCGAGGACCATGAAGCCGGCAAACATCAGCACGGCGCGATCGATCGTCATTGTCGTTCTCCTTCCAGTTTTTCAATGGCCGCTACCCGGCCGTCTCCATGTGAATGTCTTTCAGTTTCCGGATGCCGAGCATGTCGAGCACCAGATTCTCGTAGAACGTCTCGGCCTTGCCCTGCCGAACCTTGTGCAGAAAATATTTCTCGAATCCGACTTTCGCGGCATGCACCCAGAGCCCCTGCGACGACCAGTTGACGTTGCGCGGCGGAATCTGCGGCTGGGCTACGAAAGCGATTCCGTCGTCGCCGAAATCGGCGAGGCAGACCGCGTTCCAGGTGGCGACCGCCTTCGGCTGTTCGCCCTTCAGCAGCGACGCGATGTTCTCCGCCGTCGCGCTGGCCATCGATTCGATCATGAAACCCGTCTTCGGCACGCCGACCGCGAGCGGCGTCTTGCCGACCGGCGGAATGGCGACGCACACGCCGATCGCGAACACGTTCGGAAACGCCGGATTGCGCTGGTGCTTGTCGATGGCGATGAATCCGCGCGGATTGGTCAGGCCCTCGATGCCATGCACCGCCGGCACGCCCCGGAAAGCCGGCAGCAGCATCGAGAACGCGAACGGCAATTCGTGCGCGGCCTTCACCGTCCCGTCGCCGTTCACCTCCTCGACAAATATCCTGTCGGCCTCGATCCGCGTCGTCCGCGCATTGGTGATCCATTTGATGTGACGATCCCGCATGGCGCTTTCGATCAGCCCCCTGGTGTCGCCGACACCGTCGAGGCCGAGGTGCCCGATATAGGGTTCCGGCGTGACGAAGGTCATCGGCACCCGGTCGCGAACGCGGGCGTTGCGCAGTGCCGTCTCGAGGATAAAGGCGAACTCGTATGCCGGGCCAAAGCAGGACGCGCCCTGCACGGCGCCGATCACCACCGGCCCCGGCGCCTTCACCAGTCTGTCGAATGCCGCCCTGGCCTGGACCGCATGGTCGGTCTGGCAGACCGATTGCGTGTGGGCCTGGGGCCCGAGTCCGGGAATCTCGTCGAAGGCGAGATCCGGCCCCGTCGCGACGATCAGATAATCGTAATCGACGAAGGAGCCGTCGTTGAGCTCGACACGATTGTCCCGCGGATGGATGCGCCTGGCGCCCTCGGGTCGCAATGCGATCTCCCTCTGCCCCAGGACCGACGCGAGATCGACGGAGATTTCCTCCGGCTGCCTCCAGCCCACCGCGACCCAGGGATTGGACGGCACGAACGAATAGGTCGAACCGAGATTGACAACCGTGAGGCGGTCGTCGCGCCGGAGCCTGGCCTTCATCTCATAGGCCATGATGACTCCCCCGAGACCTGCGCCGAGAACCACGATATGAGACATGGTATTCTCCATTTGATTGAGGCAGCCGACGCCAGATGCCAACTTCCGAGGCGGGCTTCTCCGACCCGCTCCACCCTCCCAGGCCCTGTTTGCCAAGAGGCGCTGAGCTGGGGATTGAGCTTTTTCAAACTCCGTTGCTTGCACATAACATTCAAAGGATATAAATTCAAGACTATGAATGTAAAAGATATGATCCCGGCCGCGGAATCGGCCGCCGTGCTGATGCGCAGCCTGTCCCATCCGCAGCGCCTGCTGGTGCTATGCGCGCTGGTCGACGGGGAGAAATCGGTCGCCGAGCTGCGTCAGCAACTCGAAATCGATCAGGTGCCGATGTCGCAGCAGCTCATGCGGCTCCGGTCGGACGGGCTTGTCGAAGCCCGCCGCGAGGGCACGACCGTCCATTATTCGATCGTGCGGCCCGAGGTTCGCACCGTTGTCGGCGCACTGCATTCGGCCTTCTGCACGCCCGCCAGGAGCAAGCGACCGCGCCGCCGAGGCGCCTGAGATCGATCCGATGGCGGGCGACGATCAATGGCCGGTCCGGAACGGCGCGCACCCGGGACAACCTCGTATCGGCCAGCCGAAAGCGCAATGCGCGTTGCGACAGGCGGCCACGTCATCACATGGCGGCACAGGGTTTCATCAGAACGTCGGCGGCGTGTTGATCCAGATCACGACGGTCTCCTGGTCCGCGGCATTGCGCCAGGCATGCGGCCGGCGGCTCTCGAAATAAAAGCTGTCGCCGGCGTTGAGGACGAAGAATCGGTCGCCGTCCATGACGATCTCGAGGCTGCCGAAAAGGACATGGATGAACTCCTCGCCGTCGTGCTGGTAGGTGCCCTCGCTCGACGCGCCGGGCGCGAGTTCGAAACGGTGACATTCCATCGCGGTCGGCCCGCGCGCCAGCGCCTGCACGATGACGCCCGGCGAAGTCGGCGGCCAGGTCGTCCATTCGCCCGCGCGGACGAGGGATTCGCATCCCGCATGATCCTCCTGCCCGCTCAGCGCCGCGACGGTGGTGCCGAAATGACGCGCCACTTCATGCAATGACTTGAAGGAAAGCCCGACCGAGGTGCGCTCGAACGTCGACAGGACCGAGATGGGAATCGCCGTCGCCCGGGCGACCTCCTCCAGCGACTGGCGGGCTGCCTGCCGCAGACGCCGGATCTTGTGCCCGACGGGAATATCCGTCCCAGCCGCCGTCACGGCGGGTGCGGCCGGAAGCGGCGCGCCATCGGCCTCGCTCTGGTGGATGCGGTCCGCGATCGCCGGAGGATTCAGCCCCTTCTCGCGCCGGAGCCAGGCGATCTCCCGAAGCCGGTCGAGCTGCTCGCGGCTGTAGAGCCGCTGGCCGGAGGCCGTCCGATCCGGTTCGATAAGGCCCTGCGCCTCCCAGAGCCGCAGGGTCGAGGATGAGACGCCGGCCATCCTCGCCGCCTCTGCTATGCGAAATCGAACTAGTCTCAAATCCGGTCCTATCCTGCGCACACGATCATACCCACAGACTAACCCGATCAAAAGCATCGGCGGCCATCTTGTTTTCTTACAGAAAAAATGTAAGAATATTTTTCGTCAATGGAAACCGCACGCCGGATCAAAATCGGGAGACTGCCATGTCGAATGCCGCTGTTTCGAATTCGGCCATCGAGGCCCGCCGGGGCACCGCGATCTCACGCGGCGTCGGCGTGACGACGCAGATCTACGCGGCACGCGCCGAGAATGCGGAAATCTGGGACGTCGAGGGCCGACGCTACATCGATTTCACCGCCGGCATTGCCGTGGTGAACACCGGCCACCGCCACCCCAAGGTGATCGCGGCGGTGAAAGACCAGATCGACCGCTTCACCCACACCTGCCACCAGGTCGTGCCTTACGAGAACTACGTCCGGCTCGCGGAGCGGCTGAACCAGCTCGTGCCCGGCGATTTCGCCAAGAAGACCGTCTTCGTCACGACGGGCGCCGAGGCCACCGAGAACGCCGTGAAGATCGCGCGCGCGGCCACGGGACGTTCGGCGGTGATCGCCTTCGCCGGCGGTTTTCACGGCCGGACCTTCATGGGCATGTCGATGACCGGCAAGGTCGCGCCCTACAAGGTCGGCTTCGGCCCGATGATGCCGGAAGTCTATCACCTTCCCTTCCCGGTCGAACTGCACGGCGTGACGGCCGAAGTCTCGCTCGCGGCACTCGACAAGCTGTTCAAGGCCGATGTCGACCCGTCGCGCGTCGCAGCCTTCATCATCGAGCCGGTCCAGGGCGAAGGCGGCTTCTACGAAGCGCCGCGCGCCTTCATGGCCGAACTGCGCGCGCTCGCCGACCGTCATGGCATCGTGCTGATTGCCGACGAGGTCCAGACCGGCTTCGCCCGGACCGGCCGGATGTTCGCGATGGAGCGTGCCGGGGTCGTCGCCGACCTCACCACGATGGCCAAGGGTCTCGGCGGCGGCTTCCCGATCGCGGCGGTGACGGGACGCGCCGAACTCATGGATGCGCCCGGCGCCGGCGGCCTCGGCGGCACCTACGGAGGCAGCCCGATCGGCATCGCGGCCGGCAATGCAGTGCTCGACGTGATCGCGGAGGAGAATCTGTGCGCCCGCGCGGAAGCACTCGGCTCCCGGCTCAAGCAGCGGCTGCAATCGCAGGTGGAGGACGTGCCGCAGATCGCCGATATCCGCGGCCCCGGCTTCATGAACGCGGTCGAATTCAACCTGCCGGGCTCCGCAACGCCCGCGCCCGACTTCGCCAACAAAGTCCGCTTGCGCGCGCTGGAAAAGGGATTGATCCTCCTGACTTGCGGGATCCATGGCAACGTGATCCGCTTCCTGTCGCCACTGACCATCGGCGACGATATTTTCTCGGAAGGTCTCGACATTCTCGAGGCCAGCTTGCGCGAATGCGCCGGAGAGGTCTGATTTCATGGTTTGTGCAAAAAGCCTGCTTGGCCGGCTCAAGGATCCGACGCTGATCGTCGAGGGCGGCTTCATCGGCGGGCGCGCCGTGGCGGAAAGCACGAGCGGCGCGCGCTTCGACGTCAGCAATCCCTCGACCGGCGAACGGCTGGTCACGCTGCCGGATTTCACACGCTCGGAGGCGGCCGGGGTCATCGACGCGGCCGAGGCGGCCCAGAAAAGCTGGGCGGCGCGCACCGGCAAGGAACGCGCGGCCGTGCTGCGCGGGCTCTACGACCTGATGGTCGCCAATGCCGACGATCTCGCCGCCATTCTGACCGCTGAAATGGGAAAGCCGCTGGCCGAGGCGAAGGGCGAAATCCTTTATGGCGCGGCCTATGTCGAATGGTTCGGCGAGGAAGCCAAGCGGGTCTATGGCGACACCATTCCGGGCCACCAGCGCGACAAGCGCATCATGGTCATCAAGCAGCCGGTCGGCGTGGTCGCGGCGATCACGCCGTGGAACTTCCCCAATGCGATGCTCGCCCGCAAGGTGGCACCGGCTCTGGCGGCAGGCTGCGCCGTGGTCGCGAAACCGGCCTCGGAGACGCCGCTTTCGGCGCTCGCGCTCGCGGTGCTTGCCGACCGCGCCGGCCTGCCGGCGGGACTGTTCAATATCGTGACCTCGACGGACGCCGCGTCCATCGGACTCGAGTTCTGCGAGAATCCGAAGATTCGCAAACTGACCTTCACCGGCTCGACCAACACCGGCAAAATCCTGATGCGCCAGGCCGCCAACCACATTCTCAAGCTCGGCCTCGAGCTTGGCGGCAATGCCCCCTTCATCGTCTTCGATGATGCCGATCTCGACGCCGCCGTCGAAGGCGCGATCATTTCGAAATACCGCAACAACGGGCAGACCTGCGTTTGCGCCAACCGTCTTTACATCCAGTCCGGCATCTACGACGCCTTCGCGGACAAGCTGGCGGAGCGCGTGAAGCAGCTCAAGGTCGGAGACGGATTCGAGGCCGATGTCGCCGCCGGCCCGCTGATCTCGGAGAAGGCCGTCGCCAAGGTCGAGGAGCACATCAGGGATGCGACCGCGCACGGCGCTCGCATCCTGACCGGCGGAAACCGCGATTCCCGTGGCGGGCTGTTCTTCGAACCGACGGTGCTGACGGGCGCGACGGCGGCGATGAAAGTGGCGCGCGAGGAAACTTTTGGCCCGGTCGCGCCGCTGTTCAGGTTCGAGACCGTCGAGGAGGCGATCGCGATGGCCAACGACACCGAGTTCGGCCTCGCCTCCTATCTCTACTCGCGCGACATCTCGACTATCTTCCGCGTCTCCGAGGCGCTGGAATACGGCATGGTGGGAATCAACACCGGCCTGATTTCGACCGAGGTCGCGCCCTTCGGCGGAATCAAGCAGTCGGGACTGGGCCGCGAAGGCTCGAAATATGGAATCGAGGACTATCTCGAGATCAAGTATCTCTGCCTGAGCGTGTGAGCCTGCATGAAGCAGCTTCACCGATACATGGGGACATCCCGCGCAAGCCGGGACCAATCCGCGATCGTTGCGAAATGCCGCACCGATGAGCCGCGTCGACGACGGAGAACGATGGCGGCAGTTGATTCACAATCGAAGAATGCCGCAGCCGGATCGTTCCTCGGCGCGACGATCGTGCGGTCCGATTTCCACATCCGCGGCCTCGCAGCGGCTTTCGTCCTTAGACCGCTGTTGTTCGCGGGATCGTCTCCCTGAACCGCCGCGCTGTCGGCGTTCGATATCCTCGCCGTCGGCGGGATCCGCATGAAGCCCGATGGTTGGCCCCGCGCCGTATAACCCGTTCACCGAACTTAGTCAGGAAACGCCATGGATCATTCGCAGAAAGCAACCGTGCCATCCGGAATCGCCGAACTTGCCGAAGAGATGACAATGTGGCGGCGCGATCTCCATGCTCATCCGGAACTCGGCTACGAGGAAGTGCGAACGAGCGACATCGTCGCCCGCAAGCTCGAAGCGTGGGGGCTCGAAGTCCATCGCGGCATCGGCCGAACCGGCGTCGTCGGCGTGCTGCGGGGGCGGCCCGGCAACCGCGCCATCGGGCTGCGAGCCGATATGGACGCGCTGGCCATGGAAGAGGCGAACGACATGCCTCACCGCAGCCGCACGCCCAACCGCATGCACGCCTGCGGCCATGACGGCCATACGGCCATGCTGCTTGGCGCCGCCAAGTATCTCGCCGAGACGCGCCGCTTCGCCGGCACCGTCAACTTCTTCTTCCAGCCGGCCGAGGAAGGTCTCGCCGGCGCCAAGGCGATGCTTGACGATGGACTGCTCGAACGCTTCCCCTGCGACGGCGTCTATACGATTCACAACGATCCCGACACCGAACTCGGCCAGGTCAATATCCGTGCCGGCGGGATGCTCGCCGCCGTCGACTATTTCGAGGTGACGATCCGCGGCAAGGGATGCCATGGCGCCCAGCCTCATCTCGGCATCGATCCGGTCGTCGCCACCGCGCAGGTCGTTCTGGCGATCCAGTCGATCGCGTCCCGGCGCACCAATCCCACCGATACGGTGGTGGTCAGCATCGGCCAGATCAATGGGGGGTCATCGAACATCGTCATCCCCGAGCATGTCACCTTGCGCGGATCGGTGCGGACGCTGAAGCGGGAGACCAGAGATCAGGCCGAAGCGTGGTTCCGCGCGGCGGTCGAGGGTGCCGTCGCCTCGCAGGGGGCAGCCGCCGATATTTCCTACCAGCGCGCCTATCCGCCGACGATCAACACGCCAGCGGAGGCGGATATCGCGACCCGTGCGGCGCGTGACACGGTCGGCGCGGCCAACATTCTGCCGAACCAGCCGTCCTTCATGGCCGGTGACGACTTTGCCTTCATGCTGGAGCGCAGCCCCGGCGCCTATGCCTTCTTCGGGCAGCGCACACAGGAACGGGGCGGCGTGGCGCTTCACAACCCGCATTACGACTTCAATGACGATCTGCTGCCGGTCGGCGCCGGCTATTTCGCCACGCTCGTCGAGCAAACGCTGGCGAGCGATCCGACGGAGATGTGAGCGCATCCTGCCCTGCAGGCAGCAGCCGAAACGCCAGCGCCGAAACTCTATGAGCAAGCCTCCAGGGTCCGATCCACTTGCGTTGAATCAGACCCGCCGCTTATCTTCTCGTTTGGCACGATCCGGTCCGAAAGCCGGTTTCCACGTTTCGGCATCAAACCGAGCGTGCGTGGTGGGCCCGGCAGGACTCGAACCTGCAACCAGACCGTTATGAGCGGC
>JAGRLZ010000062.1 GCA_020441545.1 Xanthobacteraceae bacterium
CGAGGATGTTGTTGTTGCCGCCGAAGGCGCCACCGACGTGACCGCCGATGTAGAAGCCGGTCCAGTTGTAGACCGGGGCCGGGACGTAGGCCGGGGCCTTGGTGTAGGGGCGGGCAGCCATATCGGCGGCGTTGGCGGGAACCGCCATGCCCAACGCGATCAGCGCCACGGTGCCCATCAGAAACGTCTTCATCACTCTATCTCCGTCCCAAGTCTTCCACAGGATCCGCCCGAGAGCGCCAACCATCGAGTCGATCCCGAATTCCTGCACCCAATATAGCCGCATCCGGCGCGAATGGCCGTCGCCCAATTGCAACACTCGCGCCTGAAATCAGGCGGGCCGAGAAGGGGTTAAGGCGCGCGGACAAGGGAATTTCATTGCCGGCTTGGCCCCTTGCACGGACTTTCATTCCCCGATCGTTATCGATTTACCGCCTTGTTATCGTCTTGCGGTCTTGAATGAGAACAAAAAGTAAACATAATCCCGTCGTGGATAACCATGCCGCGCCTCGCCTCGTCGTCGCGCAGACGGGGTATAGGTCGGCACGGATTGAGACGGCCGGTGTCAGCCTCCAGTGCCAGCCTGATGCGATGTGTCGAAGTTGGAGCGTAGCGAGTGGGTAACGCCCGCCCGGTCTTTAGGATGGGAGATTGAGCCGATGGCTGGAAGCATCAACAAGGTCATTCTGATCGGCAACCTCGGAGCCGACCCGGAAATCAAGCGGACCCAGGACGGGCGTCCGATCGCCAACCTGCGTATCGCCACCTCGGAGAGCTGGCGCGACAAGGCGACCGGCGAGCGCAAGGAAAAGACCGAGTGGCACCGCGTGGTGATCTTCAATGAAGGTCTGTGCCGGATCGCGGAGCAATATTTGCGGAAGGGCGCGAAGGTTTACATCGAAGGCCAGTTGCAGACCCGCAAATGGACCGATCAGAGCGGCGCCGAACGCTATTCGACCGAGGTCGTGCTGCAGGGCTTCAACTCGCAGCTGACGATGCTCGACGGTCGCGGCGGCGGCGGCGGCAGCAGCTTCGGCGCCGACGATGCCGGCGGCGGATTCGGTTCGGGCGCCCCGATGGGCGGCGCGCCGCGTCGCGCGGCGGTCGCGGGCGGCGGCGGCCGCAACAGCGACATGGACGACGACATTCCGTTCTGAGACGATCCGGCGGAGGCCAGTCGCACGATGGACGCGGTGACGGTTCGGCCCGAGCGGGGCGATGACGTCGATGCCATACATGATGTGGTCGTCCGCGCTTTCGGTCGCGATGACGAGATGCGGCTGGTCGCCCGGTTGCGCCGGGACGGCGATGCGGCGATTTCGCTTGTCGCCGTCGTCGGCCGTGCCGTGATCGGGCACGTCGTGCTGTCGCCGATGTCCGCTCCGTTTCGCGCGTTGGGCCTGGCGCCGTTGTCCGTCGCGCCGGAGCATCAAAAGCTGGGAGCCGGCGCGGCGCTGACGAGGGCCGCCATCGCATCGGCACGGCAGAGCGAATGGGCCGCCATCTTCGTGCTGGGCGACCCCGTTTACTACGTTCGTTTCGGTTTTCGCGCCGATCTCGCCAACGGTTTTTCATCGCCTTACGCGGGGGCGCATTTCATGGTCCTGCCGCTTTTCGACAGGCTTCCCGCGATGACGGGCCGGATCGATTACGCGCCCGCTTTCAATGACCTCGCATAGGTCGCCAGGCGCGGCTGCCGGGAAACGGGCGTTGCCGGAAACCGACCCTCCTGCGTGCTGTTTCCTGCCCGTGCGCGATCGTTTCCGATCGTCCTCTAAGTATCTGGAGAAACGAAGGGAAAAAGGCCCGGGGAGACGGCGTCGGGGATGGTTTCCGCAGCGCGGATGCGCTATATGATTCTGAGCAGGAACCGACCGGAATCCACCCTTGGCCGATAACGACGACAACACCCCGGACGGGCCGCCGCCGGCGCCCTCCGACATTCGTCCCGTATCCATTCTCGACGAGATGAAGCGCTCCTACCTCGATTACGCGATGAGCGTGATCGTGGCGCGCGCGCTGCCGGATGCGCGCGACGGCCTCAAGCCGGTGCATCGCCGCATCCTCTACGGCATGTACGAGAACGGCTTCGAGTGGAACAAGCCGTATCGCAAGTCGGCGCGCACGGTCGGCGATGTCATCGGTAAATATCATCCGCACGGCGACCAGTCGGTCTACGACGCGCTGGTGCGTATGGCGCAGGACTTCTCCATGCGCGTGCCGCTGATCGACGGGCAGGGCAATTTCGGCTCGGTCGATGGCGATATGCCGGCGGCGATGCGCTACACGGAATCGCGCCTCACCAAGATCGCCCAGTCGCTGCTCGACGACATCGACAAGGACACCGTCGATTTCCAGCCGAACTACGACAACAGCGAGAGAGAGCCATCGGTTCTTCCCGCGAAGTTTCCCAATCTCCTGGTCAACGGCGCCGGCGGCATCGCGGTCGGCATGGCGACCAACATCCCGCCGCACAATCTCGGCGAGGTGATCGACGCCTGCGTCGCGCTGATCGACGAGCCGGGCCTCGGCATCGACGATCTCATCAACATCGTTCCGGGACCGGATTTCCCGACCGGCGGCATCATCCTCGGACGGCAGGGCATCCGCTCCGCCTATCACCTCGGGCGCGGCTCGATCGTGATGCGCGGCAAGGTGTCGATCGACACCATCCGCAAGGACCGCGAGGCGATCATCGTCTCGGAAATTCCGTACCAGGTGAACAAGGCCAGCATGGTCGAGCGCATCGCCGAACTGGTGCGCGAGAAGAAGATCGAAGGCATCGCCGATCTGCGCGACGAATCCGACCGCGAAGGTTTTCGCGTCGTCGTCGAACTGAAGCGCGATGCGGTGCCGGAGGTGGTGCTCAACCAGCTCTACCGCTACACGCCGCTGCAGACCAATTTCGGCGCCAACATGGTGGCGCTGGACGCGGGTCGCCCGCAGCTGATGAACCTGAAGGATCTGCTGACGCTGTTCGTCGCGTTCCGCGAACAGGTGGTGACGCGGCGGACCAAGTTCCTGCTCAACAAGGCGCGCGACCGCGCGCACATCCTGGTCGGCCTCGCGATCGCAGTGGCCAATATCGACGAGATCATCCGCGTCATCCGCACCTCGCCCGATCCCGGCACCGCACGCGACACCCTGATGTCGCGCGACTGGCCAGCGGCCGATGTCGCGGCAATGATCACGCTGATCGACGATCCGCGCCATCGCATCAATCCGGACGGCACCGCGCGGCTGTCGCTGGAGCAGGCGAGGGCGATTCTCGACCTGCGCCTGCAGCGGCTCACCGCGCTGGGCCGCGAGGAAATCTCCGAGGAACTCGACAAGCTCGCCGTCGAGATCGCCGACTACCTCGATATCCTGCGGTCGCGGGCACGGGTGCAGACCATCGTCAAGGATGAGTTGAACGCGGTGAAGGCGGAGTTCGCAACCCCGCGCCGCACCGTGATCGTCGAGCAGGAAGGCGAGGTCGAGGACGAGGATCTGATCCAGCGCGAGGACATGGTCGTCACCGTCTCGCATCTCGGCTACGTCAAGCGCGTGCCGCTGTCGACCTATCGGGCGCAGAAGCGCGGCGGCAAGGGCCGCTCGGGGATGCAGACCCGCGACGAGGATTTCGTCAGCCGCCTGTTCGTGGCGTCCACGCATACGCCGGTGCTGTTCTTCTCGTCACGCGGCCAGGTCTACAAGCAGAAGGTGTGGCGGCTGCCGCTGGCGCCGCCGAACGGCCGCGGCAAGGCGCTCATCAACATCCTGCCGCTTGAGCAGGGCGAGCGCATCACCACCATCATGCCGCTGCCCGAGGACGAATCCTCGTGGGGCGATTTCGACGTGATGTTCGCCACCACCGGCGGCAATGTCCGCCGCAACAAGCTGTCGGATTTCGTCGATGTGCGCCGCTCCGGCATTATCGCGATGAAGCTGGCGGAGGGCGAGGCGATCGTCGACGTGCAGATCTGCACCGAGCACGACGATGTGCTGCTGACGGCCGCCGGCGGCCAGTGCATCCGCTTCCCGGTCGCCGACGTGCGGGTGTTTTCGGGCCGCACCTCGATGGGGGTGCGCGGCATCGCGCTGGCATCGGGCGACCAGGTGATCTCGCTGTCGATCCTGCATCATTTCGAGGCGACGCCGGCCGAGCGCGCCGCCTACCTGAAGCAATCGGGCGCGATCCGCCGTGCCGCCACCGGCGAGGACATCGAGCCGGAGGAGGCGACGCCGGAGGCCGACGAGGCGGTGCATACCGAGGTGTCGCTGCCGCCGGAGCGCTATGCCGAGTTGGGCGGGGCCGAGCAGTTCGTGCTCACCGTCACCGCGCAGGGCTACGGCAAGCGGTCGTCGTCGTTCGAGTTCCGGGTGTCGGGACGCGGCGGCAAGGGCATCCGCGCCAGCGATCCGACCAAGCTCGCCGAGATCGGCCACCTCGTGGCGGCGTTCCCGGTCGAAATGTCGGACCAGATCATGCTGGTCAGCGACGGCGGCCAGTTGATCCGGGTGCCGGTGGAAGGCATCCGCATTACCAGCCGCGCCTCGAAGGGCGTCCGCGTCTTCAACACCGCCGAGGGTGAGCGGGTGGTGTCGGTCGAGCACATCTCGGAAGAGGCGGACGGCGGCAACGGCGACTGAGACGGCCGGCGGCTCCTGCGGCGGCCTGAGGCGCGGGCGACCGCTGTGAGCCGTTTTATCCGCGGACGACCCGTTATCCGCGGATGATCCGGGCCTGGCTGATCGCACCGCGCGCACCGGCCTTCTTCAGGCAGGCGGCGTCGATGTTCGGCCATGTCTGCTGGGCGCAATCGCGGCCTTCGGCGCGAAGGTCGAGCCGGTCGCTCTTGGCCAGCGGCGCGCTGCTGACGCCGGCTTCGACTTCCGGCGCGAAGCCGGGCAGCACGGTGAGGGCGGCGGCGATGAAAGCGGCGATCGTGACGGCGGAAAGAGCCTTGATCATGGACGGTCCCCTGTCGTTTCCGGCCTTGTGGCCGATCTGATTGGTTGCTGGCTTGATACCCGGCGCCGGTTTCATCCGGTTTTCGCGGCAAGCGGAAAACGGCTTCGTCCGGCTTCCGGAATGTTTCGTCGCATCGCCGCGACGAAACAGTGAGCCAGCTCACACAGCAGGGCAGGAGACGCCGACGGGCGGGATTCGGCTCGATGCCGGCCGGCAAACAAAATCCGTGTTTTCGTTCGGCTTGGATGGAACCGGGCGGCTTGCGGGGGGCGGGCGGGCAGGCTAGACGGGGACCATGACCCGCATTGCTCTTTATCCAGGCTCCTTCGACCCCGTCAGCAACGGCCACCTCGACGTGGTGCGGCAGGCTGTCGGCCTCTGCGACAAGCTGATCGTCGCCATCGGCATTCATCCCGGCAAGAAGCCGCTGTTCTCCACGGAAGAACGGCTGGCGATGGTGCGCGAGGTGTTCGAGCCGGTCGCCGCCAAAGCGGGCTGCGCGTTCGACGCCACCACCTATGACGGGTTGACCGTGACGTCGGCGGCCCAGCATGGCGCCGGCATCATGATCCGGGGCCTGCGCGACGGCACCGACCTCGACTACGAGATGCAGATCGCCGGGATGAACGAGACCATGGCGCCCGGCGTGCAGACCGTGTTCGTGCCGGCCTCGGTCGCGGTCCGCCCGATCACGGCCACACTGGTGCGGCAGATCGCAGCCATGGGCGGCGATGTCTCGGCCTTCGTGCCGCCCTCGGTTGCCGACAGCCTCAAGGCCAAGTTCGGCGGAAAGCCCGCCTGACCGATCCGCCGGCCGCAAGGGGCCGGTCGGTCGTCTCATTCCTGATCCGGAGTTCTCATGATCCGAATTCTTGCCGTCATCGCCGCGCTGGTCTGCGCGGTTCCCGCCCTGGCGCAGCCGCTGCCGGCCAAGCTCGACAAGGCCAACGCCATCGTCATCGACACCACCAAGGGCCGGGTGGTGATCCAGTTGCGCCCCGACATCGCGCCGAAGCACGCCGAGCGGATCAAGCAGCTCGCGCGTGACGGCTATTACAACAACGTGCCGTTCCATCGCGTGATGGCCGGCTTCATGGCGCAGACCGGCGACGGCCAGAATTTCAACGGCACCGGCGGTTCGAAATATCCCAACCTCAAGGCCGAGTTCTCCAACGTGCCGTTCACCCGCGGTGTCGTCGGCATGGCCCGCGCGGCCAGTCCCGACTCGGCCAATTCGCAGTTCTTCATCTGCTTTGCCGATGCCTCCTTCCTGAACGGCAAGTACACCGTGATCGGCAATGTCGTGCAGGGCATGGACGTGGTCGACAAGCTGAAGAAGGCGCCCGCGGGCTCGCAGAGCGGCACCGTCACCGATCCCGACAAGATGGTGAAGGTGCGGGTCGCTTCCGACATCAAGTGATGCGGTCATTGCGGCGCCGCGTGCCGGTGCCATTTATTTCAGGGTATGGGCGGCGCCATCGCCGGCCGGCCGCTGACGCCGCGATGTGACGATCGCCGAATTCCACCCCAACAGGACGAGAAACGAGCATGGCTGACAACGACAACACCTTGATCCTCGAAACCACCCAGGGCCCCGTGACCATCGAGATGCGGCCCGATCTCGCGCCGAACCACGTCGCGCGGATCAAGGAACTGGTGCGCGAGGGCTTCTACGACGGCATCGTGTTTCACCGCGTCATCGACGGCTTCATGGCGCAGACCGGCTGCCCGCACGGCACCGGCACTGGCGGCTCCGGGCAGAAGCTGAAGGCCGAGTTCAACGCCGAGCCGCATGTGCGCGGCACCGCCTCGATGGCGCGCGCGGCCAATCCGGATTCCGGCGACAGCCAGTTCTTTATCTGCTTCGACGACGCCCGCTTCCTCGACAAGCAATACACCGTCTGGGGCAAGGTGACCGAGGGCATGGAGAACGTCGACAAGATCAAGCGCGGCGAGCCGGTGCAGGATCCGGACAAGATCGTCAAGGCGCGGATGGCGTCCGACGCCTGACCCTGACATGACACGTCATGCCCGGACTTGATCCGGGCATCCATCTTCATGAAGAAGGATGGATTGCCGGCACAGGCGAGCGAAGCGACGCCGTTCTTCACACGGCTGTGCCCGGCAATGACGAGCGAGATCATGCGCACCGACCTGTTCGATTTCGACCTGCCGATGGATTGCATCGCGTTGCGACCCGCGTCGCCGCGCGACAGCGCGCGGATGCTGGTCGTCGGTCCCGGGGCGGCGTTGCAGGACCGGATCGTGTCCGACCTGCCCGGCTTGCTGCGCGAGGGCGATCAACTCGTCGTCAACGATACCCGGGTGATCCCGGCGCAACTGACCGGGCGCCGCATCGGCCGCGAGACCGAACCGAGGATCGAGGCCACGCTCATCAGGCGGATCGACGGCTCGCGCTGGCAGGCGCTGGTCAAGCCGGCGAAGAAGCTCGCCGCCGGCGATGTCGTGCGGTTCGGCAACGAAGGGCGGGTCTGCCTGCTCGGCAATCTCGACGCGCAGGTGGAGGCGAAGGGCGACAATGGCGAGGTGACGCTGGCTTTCGCCTTCCATGGCCCGACCCTCGACCAGGCCATCGCCGATGTCGGGGCGCCGCCGCTGCCGCCCTATATCGCCGGCAAGCGCGCGCCGGACGAGCGCGACACGACCGACTACCAGACCATGTTCGCCGCCAACGAGGGCGCCGTCGCGGCGCCGACGGCGGGGCTGCATTTCACGCCCGCGCTCGAGGCCGCGCTCGCCGCCAAGGGCATCGCGATCCATCGCCTGACGCTGCATGTCGGGGCGGGAACGTTCCTGCCGGTGAAATCCGAAGACACCGCCGGGCACAGGATGCATTCGGAATGGGGTCACCTGTCGGCGGACACGGCCGCCGCATTGAATGCCGCGCGCGCGAATGGCGGCCGCGTCGTCGCCGTCGGCACCACCTCGCTGCGGCTGCTCGAAAGCGCCGCGGGCGCGGACGGCACCCTCGAGCCGTTTTCCGGCGACACCGATATCTTCATCACGCCGGGCTATCGCTTCCGCGCGGTCGACCTGCTGATGACCAACTTCCACCTGCCGCGCTCGACGCTGTTCATGCTGGTGGCGGCATTCAGCGGTCTCGAGGCGATGCAGCGGGCCTATGCCCACGCCATCGCGGGCGGCTACCGCTTCTATTCCTATGGCGACGCCTGCCTGCTGTTTCCGGATTCCGCCAGCCGATGAGCGTTCCCAATCATTTCGAACTCAAGGGCCGCGATGGCGCCGCGCGCACCGGCGTAGTCACGACGCCGCATGGCGTGGTGCGGACGCCGGCCTTCATGCCGGTGGGCACGGCAGGCGCGATGAAGGGCGTCCACTGGCGCGAGATTCGCGAGGCGGGCGCCGACATCGTGCTCGGCAACACCTACCACCTGATGCTGCGGCCGGGCGCGGAGCGCATCGCGGCGCTCGGCGGCTTGCAGGCATTCACCACCTGGAACGGCCCGATGCTGACGGATTCCGGCGGCTTCCAGGTGATGTCGCTGGCGCAGTTGCGCAAGGTGACCGAGCACGCCGTCACGTTCCGCTCGCACATCGACGGCGCCAGTGTCGAACTGTCGCCGGAACGCTCGATCGAGGTGCAACGGCTGCTCGGCTCCGACATCGCGATGCAGCTCGACGAATGCGTGCGGCTGCCGGCCGATCGTGGCGAGATCGAGCGCGCGATGCAATTGTCGTTGCGTTGGGCGGAGCGCAGCAAGCGCGCCTTCGAGACGGCACCGCCGGGCTACATGCTGTTCGGCATCGTGCAGGGCGGGGACGTGGTGGCCTTGCGGGAGGCCAGCGCGCGGCGGCTGGTCGAGATCGGCTTTCACGGCTATGCGATCGGCGGGCTTGCGGTCGGCGAACCGCAGGAGGTGATGCTGGCGATGCTGGAGGCGACCGCACCGCACCTGCCGGCGGATCGGCCGCGCTACCTGATGGGCGTCGGCACGCCGGACGACCTGCTCAAGGCGGTGGCGCGCGGCATCGACATGTTCGACTGCGTGATGCCGACGCGCAACGGCCGCCATGGTCTCGCCTTCACGCGGCGCGGTCCGGTCAACCTGCGCAATGCGCGCCATGCCGACGATCCGCGCCCGCTCGACGAGGACAGCACGTGGCCCGCCGCGCGAACCTATGCGCGCGCCTACCTGCATCATCTGATCCGGTCGAACGAAACGCTGGGCGCGATGCTGCTGTCGGAGATCAATATCGCCTACTATCAGCATTTGATGGCCGGCACCCGCGAGGCCATTGCGCAAGGACGCTTCGCGGATTTCAGCGCCGCGGTTCAGGCCGGCTGGGCGGGCGGCGACATCGCACCGCGTTAAAATGTTAAAATAAGGATATGGAGCCCTGTTCCGGTCCTATCGGAACGGAAATGGCTCTAGTTGCAGGCCACCGCCTTGAACGAATGCCGCGTGACGAAGCCGTAGCCGCAGGTATCGCAGCTCCACAGATAGGTCACGAGATTGTCGGCGACCCATGCGGATGCTTCGGCGGCGACCATGGAATCCGCGCAGACAGGACAGGTCGGCAACTCGCTGCGCGGAGCCAGATGCGGCGTTCGGGTCGACAGGACTTCAGCAAGTGCTGGCATCGTGACCTCCTCCTCTGCATCGGATTGGCAGGGCGGAAGATACACCGATTTGTTTGACGATGTCGCAACACAAATGCGTTTCTTTTACGATTTCCAATCCGGCGGCGTGCGGTGCAGCGATTTGTGATCGCGACGTGTTCGCGCTTGCGCGCGCGCGAGCGAAACCCCAATCTCAATGGTCGGCGACGATCTATCCGCGGCGAGGAGCAGCATCATGAGCGACACGGCGAACAACAGTGCAACGCAGCGACGCAAGCCGGGGCGCGGCCGCGTGTTCGACAGCATTGTCGAGGCGATCGGCGACACGCCGATCGTCAGGCTAGTCAGATTGCCGCAGCAGCACGGCGTCAAGGCGACCGTCCTCGCCAAGCTGGAATACTTCAATCCGGCGGCCAGCGTGAAGGACCGCATCGGGGCTGCGATGATCTCGGCGATGGAGCGCGAGGGCATCATCAATGCCGACACCGTGCTGATCGAGCCGACCTCGGGCAACACGGGCATCGCGCTGGCCTTCGTCGCGGCCTCGCGCGGCTATCGGCTCAAGCTGGTGATGCCGGAATCGATGTCGATCGAGCGCCGCAAGATGCTGGCGTTCCTCGGCGCGGAGATCGTGCTGACGCCGGCGGCGGAGGGCATGAAGGGCGCCATCGCCGCCGCGGAGGAATTGCTGCGCACCACGCCGAACTCGGTGATGCCGCAGCAGTTCAAGAACCTCGCCAATCCCGAAATCCATCGCCGCACCACGGCGGAGGAAATCTGGAACGACACCCAGGGCAATGTCGACGTCATCGTCGCCGGGGTCGGCACCGGCGGCACCATCACCGGCGTCGGCCAGGTGCTCAAGCCGCGCAGGTCGTCGCTGCGCATGGTGGCGGTGGAGCCGGTGGAAAGCCCGGTGCTGTCCGGCGGCAAGCACAGTCCGCACAAGATCCAGGGCATCGGCGCGGGATTCGTGCCGGACGTGCTGGATCGCGGCGTGATCGACGAGATCGTCCAGGTCGACAGCGCCACCGCGATCGCCACCTCCCGCGCGCTGGCGCGGCAGGAGGGCATTCCGGGCGGCATCTCGTCAGGGGCGGCCATCGCCGCGGCGCTCGAGATCGGCAAGCGGGCCGACAGCGCCGGCAAGGTGATCCTCGCCATCGTGCCGTCGTTCTCCGAACGCTATCTGTCGACCGCGCTGTTCGAGGGGATTTGACCGCGACCGCCCGCCGCGTCAGGCCGACATCCTGACGCGGGGCGGCGAGGCCGACGGACTGCGCAGGTTCAGCAGGTTGCCCGACAGGATCAGCGCGGCGCCGAGCGCGGTGAGCAGGTCGATCTGCTCGTTGTAGAGCAGCCAGCCCGCCAGCGCGGTCAGCGGAACGCGCAGGAAGTCCATCGGCACCACGATGGTGGCGTCGGCATAGAGCATCGCGCGCGCCATGCAGTAGTGCGAGAAGGTGCCGCAGAAGGCGATTACGACGATCCATCCCCAGATATGGAGCGATGGCCAGACCCATACATAGAGCGCCGGGACCAGACCGAATGCGGACTGGATCACCGTCATCCAGAAGATGATCTTCAGCGAACTGTCGGTCAGCGTCAGCGACTTCACCATCGCGATTGATGCGCCGAACAGGACAGCGGCGCCGAGCGCGATCAACTGGCCCGGATTGGCGCTCGAGACGCCCGGACGCACGATCATGATGACGCCGATCAGGCCGAGCAGGATCGCGAGCACCTTGCCGGTGTTCATCCGTTCGCCGAGGAAGCCCGCCGCAAGGATCGCGGTCCAGATCGGCATGGTAAATTCGATCGCCACCACTTCGCCGATCGGGATCAGCGTCAGCGCGAAGAACCAGCCGAGCTGCGCGACATAGTGCGAGACGTTGCGGCCGATCTGCAGCCGCGGCCGCGTCGTCGCCATGGCCGCGAAGCCGCCGGCCCGCAGTACCAGCGGACATAGCATCAGGAAGCCGATGCTGGACCGCAGCTCCATCAGCTGGAACACGTTCAGTTCGCGCGTCGCTTCGCGGCCTGCGATGGCGATGATGAGGAGCTGCAACAGCCAGCCCGACATCCAGATCGCCGCGCGGGCCTTGGAGGGTGTGCGATTCATGACGGGCGCAGGACTTCTTTCGAAATGCGAAGGATGACCGGCAGGCCGGCATAGGCCCTTTGCTGGTATCGGCGCTGCCGCCGCGTGGCAATGCTCAAGTTTGCGGGTGCCGCATGCGGAGGCCCGGCTTCGTGTCCGGATGCTGCGCCCGGAGGTCGCGTTCCGGCTGCGGCTTTCGCGGTGGGCGAAGGCGGCGGATCGTGCCAAGCTGGCGTCGCGACGATAACGAGGGGGGAATTCGATGCAGACATTGCAGCCGGCCGACTGGCGCAAGCCGCGCGGCTTTTCGCACGGCGTCGCGGTCGATGGTCCTGGCCGATGGGTCGTGCTCGCCGGCCAGACCGGCAGCGACGCGGAAGGGGTCTACCAGTCGGATGACATGGGGGAGCAGGTCGGGGCGGCGCTGCGCCGGATCGTGAGGTTGCTCGATGAAGCAGGTGCGAAGCCCGACCACATCGTCCGGCTGACCTGGTATCTCACCAGCCGGGTGGACTACGAGGCGGCGGGAGCGGCGATCGGCGCGGCATGGCGCGATACGCTCGGCCGCAACTTCCCGCCGTCCACGCTGCTGTATATCGCGGGACTGGTCGATCCGCGCGCCAAGGTGGAAATCGAGGTGACGGCCTTCGTGCCGGCGGCCTGAGACGCGCCGGTCCTGCGGCCGAACCGTGGGCTACGATCGGTGCAGCGAGATGTTTGCGCTGCGGAAGGCGCCCTGCGAACGGATCGAGACCTGCTGCCGGTTGCCGCGCGTGGTCAGCGTCAGTTGCGCCGTGAAGGTCGGCGCGCCGACCGTGACGTCGAAGTGGCCATTGCTGGAGCGGCCCGACAGGTTGCCGGCGACGTTGCGGCTCCGCTCGCTCCAGGTGCCGACGATCCTGTCGCCCCTGGCGAGCACGTTGCTCTTGAGGTCGAACTTGTAGCTGTCGCTGGCGCAGGTCAGCGTCTGGTTCATGCCGGTGCCGTCGCGGCTGACGGCATAAGTGGCGCGGCAGCGGATCCGCTCGCTCTGGCCATTGTCCAGCGACACCGTGCCGCGTCCCGACCACACGCCCGCCATGCCCGCGAACGGGGCCTTCGACTGGGCCATTGCCGGCTGGACCATCGCGGGAGCCGTCAGTGCGAGCAGGGCACCAGCGACGACGGCATGCCGGCACAGCGCGACGAAGGAAGGGATGGCGGCCCGAGGCATTATTCGGGATCCTTGTTTACGGCTTATTGGCGGGAAGCTTCCCAGCGGCCGCTGCACGGAATGCCGCCCGAGGCGCCGTTCCACTTGCCGGAACCGACCTTGCCGTTCAGCTGGCCATTGGCGTAGGCGCCCTGGATGGAAACCTTGACGAGGCCGGCCGGACCGACCCGTCCGGAAACCTCGGCGCCCGGCGCCGTGATCTTCCCGTTGGTGACGGTAAGCGGGTACTGGGAGCGCTTTTCGCAGCTTCCCGAATTCGTCACGATGGTGACATTCCACAGTCCGTCATACTCCGTGCCGGCATGAGCCGGAAACGTCGCCAGACCAACCGAGATGGCAGAGAAAGCACAAAGCAATGCGGAAACGCGGCCAAAACGCATGAAATCAATTCCCCTTCGTGATGATGTGCGGGCTTATTCCCGAGCAATGTGACAAAAATTTGCTGCGCTGCCGCATAACTGTCCTGCGATCCGCTTGCTCCGACTTTTTTACGGGTTTGTCGACCGATTGTCGTGCCGGGGTTCATGAGGCGCGGCGGCGCGCGGCGCGGCAGTGCGTTGCCCGTTGCCTCGAAATTTATTCGCTTGTCCATGCAACTTTTACCGTCGTCCGGCGTTTCGGCCGAAGCTGGGGGTGAGCTTATTCCCAGGAGCGCACCATGTGCGATTACAGCCTACATGCCGTCGCATCGCGACCCGCCGAGCTGGGAGAGACGCTGGTCTCGACCACTTTCCCTCTTACCACCACGCGCGGCTTCGCCAGCGAGGGCGATCCGAATGTCGCCGTCTGCCTTCGTCCCGGGACCGAGGTTGCGTTCGAAGACGAGGTGATGCGTGATGGCCTGGTGTTCCATCGCAAGGTTGGGGATCGGCTGGCCCGTTTCCGCCAGATCGAAACCGATCAACCTCAACGCCATCACGACGCTCTCGAATTCGCCAATGGCACGATCGTGCTGGTCACCGATCTGACGACCGGCCAGCGGGCGAAGGTGCTGCAGTTGCCGGCGATGCCGTCCGATACGGCGGCCCGGCCGGCGACCGGCGTCGTGCGTGAGGCCGCGCCCGTCAGGCCGTAACCGGCGTCGGAAGGTGCTGCGAACAACGCATCGGCCCGGACGCGCGGGCGGAAAACGTCGCGGCGGGGCGCCTGAATCGAAATACGCGGTCCCGGGACCGCGTATTTGGAACGCTTGAGCGGAAAGGGCGCTTGCGCGAAAGGCGTCGTGTCCCGACGCCGGACGCTCGCGGCAATCGCTATGCGACGCGATGCAGCGCGCAGATCTTGTTGCCGTCGGGGTCGCGCAGATAGGCGAGGTAAAGCTTCACGCCGCCGCCTTCGCGAACGCCGGGCGGATCCTCGCAGGTCGTGCCGCCGTTGGCGACGCCGGCTGCGTGCCACGCATCGACATCTTCCTGCGTCTTCGCCAGAAAACCGAGGGTGCCGCCATTCGCGGATGTGGCGGGCTCGCCGTTGATCGGCTTGGACACCGAGAACGTGCCGGTCTTGGTACGATAGAAAATGCGGTGCCGATCGACCACCGCCGGCGCGATGCCAAGCGTGCCGAGCAGCTTGTCGTAGAACTCCTTCGCCCGGTCGAGGTCGTTGGTGCCGATCATCACATGGGAGAACATCGCGTTTCCTCTTTAACGTCCGCCGTTGCCGCGGGCGATTGCATTGATGAAAAACAACAGTGGTGAGCGCGGAGGGACTCGAACCCTCGACCCCATGATTAAAAGTCACGTGCTCTACCAACTGAGCTACGCGCTCACGTGTCGCGCTGTGTAAGAAACGGGCCGGTCCGGGTCAATAGCCGGCGCCCGACGGCGCGCGTCCGATCGGGGGAAATATCGTTTCCCGTTCGGATTCCGGCGGTCATGCCCTTCTCCTTCGACTCGATCGGGCGGGCGCGAGGGCCCGGTGCCGGCGCCGGTATCCCGGCCGATATCCGCATCACCGCGTCAATTCTGGCGCGGCGCCTCCGACCGCACCTGCTGTTGCGCGCCGATCGAGGGCATCGGCGCCGGGCGCAGGCCGATCAGTTCGGCCGAGCGGGTCCGGGCGTGGCGCCAGAAGGCAAAGGAGTTGATCCGCGACAGTTCCAGGGTGGCCAGCGCCACCGCCGAGAGGAACGGCAGGCTTTGCAGCACCAGCACACCGGCGAAGATGTAGATCTCGGTGATCTGCCGGAAGCTGTTCGAGGCCACCAGCACGACCGCGCCGAGCAGCAGCAGCACGCCGATCACGGCCTCCCAGAACGCCTGGAATTCGATCGACATCCGCGACAGGCCGCCCTTGGAGGTGCGCGCGAACGGCAGGTGCTCGGTGATGAGGCCGTTGGCGACCGCGCGCGACACCGTCCACTGCACCGACATGGCCGCGATCATCGCGCCGAACATCTGGCCGCCCTTGATCGAGACCCGCAGCTTGTAGAGCGTCAGGAAGTGCATCAGCGAGACGACGAAGGCGGCGATGATCGGCAGCGTCAGGATCTTGTCGGGGATGGCGATGTCGGCGAAGGCGACGATCGGCACCCAGACCAGGTTGAGAAGCGCCACGACGACGCCAAGGCTTTCGGCGCCGAGCCAGTTGAGCCAGCCGAGCGCGAATTCGCGCTTCTGGTCCGGGCTGAGGCGGCTGGCGCCGGGCAGGAAGCGGCGCCAGTGCTTCTTGACGATCTGGAAGCCGCCATAGGCCCAGCGGTGGCGCTGCTTCTTGAAGGCTTCATAGGTGTCCGGCAGCAGGCCGTGGCCGTAGCGCTTGTTGGTGTAATGCGTCAGCCAGCCCTGCTCGATGATGGCAAGGCCGAGGTCGGTATCCTCGCAGATGGTATCGCCGGCCCAGCCGCCGGCCTTGTCCATGGCTTCGCGGCGGATCAGGCACATGGTGCCGTGGACGATGATCGCATTGGCCTCGTTGCGCTGGACCATGCCGATGTCGAAGAAGCCGGCATATTCGCCGTTCATGACATAGTGCATCAGCGACAGGTCTTCGTCGCGGTGGTCCTGCGGCGCCTGGACCAGGCCGACGCGCGGATCGTCGAAGGCCGGGACGAGGTCCTTCAGCCAGTTCGGCTCGACCACGTAGTCGGCGTCGATGATGCCGATGATTTCGGCGTCGGCCGCGGTGCGCTCCATGGCGATGCGCAATGCGCCGGCCTTGAAGCCGGTCACCTTCTCGGCATTGATGAACTTGAAGCGTTCGCCGAGCGTGCGGCAATGATCCTGGATCGGTTGCCAGAACGCCGGGTCGGGCGTGTTGTTGATGATGACCACGCATTCGAAATTCGGATAGTCGAGCCGCGCCACCGCATCGAGCGTCTGCTTCAGCATCTCCGGCGGCTCGAAATAGGCCGGGACGTGGATCGAGACCTTGGGGAATCTGCGGTCCGGATCGGCGGCCGCCGCCGAGGCCGCCTCATGCGCCTTGTGCGCGGTAATCAGCCGCTCGGGCCGATGGCCGAACGCCACGGTGGCGATTTCCTCGATCCGCGCCATCGCGATCAGGACCAGCGGGATCAGCAGCGACAGGCCGAGCGACAGTGCGAAGGCGGAACCCCAGACGAAATAGTGCGTGGTCCAGTAGGAGAACACCGTCGCCACCCATGCCCCGACGCCGTTGGCGGCGATCGACAGCATGGCCGCCTGAAGCATGGTCGGCCGATGCAGGCGGAGGATCGGCAGCGACAGCAGAATGCCGACCAGCAGCGCGATGACCGCCAGCTTCCAGTAGTTCGGATCGACGACCGGGCCGGTCCAGTTAAACTTCGGCTCGCGGCTGGCGTTCAGGACGCCCCAATAGGGTCCGACGCCGCCTTCGAAATATTTCCAGGGCTGATCGATCGCTTCGACGATGTTGTATTCCATCCCGATCGACTGGGCGCGGGAGACGAAATTGCGCAACACCTCCGCTTGCTCGAGCGGCCCCGGCACGGCGCCCTTGAGGTTGTAGCCGCCCGACGGCCAGCCGAATTCGGCGATCACGATGCGCTTGCCCGGGAAGGCATCGCGGAGTTTCTGGTAGATGATGAGCGCCTGGTCGACGGCCTGCTGCGCGGAAAAGCCTTCCCAGTACGGCAGGATGTGCGCCGCGATGAAGTCGACCGACGATGCCAGCTCCGGATGCTCGAGCCAGATATTCCAGATTTCGCCTGTCGTGACAGGGACATTGACCTGGCTTTTGACACGCTGAATGAGCTTGATGAGGTCGTCGACCTTCTGGTCGGCGCGATAGATGGTTTCGTTGCCGACCACGACGCCGTTGACGTTGCCGTTGCGCCTGGCCAGCTCCACCGCCGCCTGGAGTTCGCGCTCGTTGCGGTCGGCATGCTTGTCGATCCAGGCGCCCACGGTCACCTTGAGGCCGGCCTCGTTGGCGATCGGCGGCACCAGCTCGACCCCGCCGGTGGACGAATACAGGCGGACGGCGCGGGTCAGCGGCGCCAGCACCTTCATGTCGGACCGGATCTTTTCGACGGTCGGGATATTGTCGATGTCGGGATGGCCGGTGCCATCGAACGGCGCGTAGGAAACGCTCGGCAACACGCCCCGGAAGTCCGGTGCGGCACGTTCCTCGCGCAGCGCAGCCCAGAGGGCGGCATGCGCAGCGGTGATGATAAGCAGGACGGCAATGACGGCGCGCATCGCGACTAGACCATGCGGGGCGGGTGTGCCAGCAACGCGAACCTGTCCCCTGGGTCCGACCGGGATCGCGGCAAATCGAGCATATCTCGGCCACCTGCGCGCATATCTCTGCCACCTGATTGAGTCACTGAAATGACGCCGCCGGCCTCAAGGAAGCCCAATCGAACGCAACGCGCGAGCCGCGGGAAAAGTTCCCGCGCCGGAAGGGCGTCATTTTGACGGCGCAGGCGCGTTTGCCGGCTGCTGGGGCGCGGCTGCGGGTTGCTGCCCGCCCGACGGTGCCGCGCCGGATGCCGGCGGATTGGCGGCTGCGGTTTCGGGCTGCGCGCTCGGATTCACCCAGCAGGCATGCACCCGGCTGTTCAGGCTGTCGGGGATCTTGGGATCGATCGCGCCGCCGAAGCGGACCAGGCAGCGGAACGTCGCCTGCACATGGCCGCCGGGGCAGCCGAACCGATCGTACAGATCAAGATGGCGGAAGGCCGTATCGAGGTCGTCGCGCCACATCAGCACCACCACGCGCCGGCCCAGCCAGACGCATTCCGGGTTGCCGGCGGGGCCGTTGATGGCCTTGGCGGCCTCGGCAAATTCGTCGGTCCGGCGCTTGTTCTCCCGCGCCGCCGCTTCGGCGGCATTTGCGGGATTCGCATTCTGTTGCTGCTGCGCCGGCTTGGCGGCCTGGTCCTGGGCCCGCAGGTCGCCGCTCTGTGCGATGGCGCCGCCGATGCCCAGCAGCAATGCCAACCCCGGCACGGCCATTCTGCGCAGGACCGTGTTTCGGAACTCAACCAAGATTTGACGCATACCATCCCCGATCGTGATGCCCGCCCGTGGCAAAATCATTGCCCAGATGCCGCGCAAATTGGTCCCGAATGCGGCGAGGCGCAATTTAGAATCCCATGAAGCACAAAATACTTTTTGTCCAGTAAGGGCCTTGATTTTCGCGCGTCCGGCCCCGCGCATGGACGATGGCACCCTTGCCCGAGCGGTTGCCGGAGCACTTGGCAGATCGCCGACGACCCGCTAATCGAGCCGTTCCGATGCGTCCGGCCGATCGGGCGGGGGCGCTGTCGCGGCCCGAATGCCGCGGCGATCCATCCGGCGCCTGCGTCAATGCAGCAGAAGGAACGGTCCGATTTCCATTCGCACACCCCTCGCGCTTCTGCTGCTGTCGCTCGGTATCATCGCCGGCATCTGGTGGTGGCTGGCGATGCCGATCCGCCTTGCGCACGCGCCGCTGGAAAAGGATGCCAAGCTGGAATGCGTGTCCTACGCGCCGTTCCGCGATGGGCAGAGCCCGCTGGTCAAGGGCACCGAGATTCCGCCCGAGCAGATCGCCCAGGATTTCGCCCAGCTCGCGAAAATCTCGAAATGCGTGCGGACCTATTCGGTCCAGAACGGTCTCGACAAGGCGCCCGAGCTGGCGCGCAAGGCGGGCCTGAAGCTGCTGTTGGGAATCTGGCTCGGCGGCAACCGCGTCGACAACCAGAACGAGATCATAACGGCGTCGGAACTGGCGAAAGCCTATCCGGACGTCATCTCCGGCATCGTGGTCGGCAACGAGGTGCTGCTGCGCGGCGAGATGACGGCCGCCGACCTGGCGGCGACCATTCGGCAGGTCAAGGCGCGGGTGAAGGTGCCGGTGACCTATGCCGACGTCTGGGAATACTGGCTGCGCAACCGCGCCATCTACGACGCGGTCGATTTCGTCACGATTCACATCCTGCCGTATTGGGAAGACCTCCCGATTCCGGCCCGCTATGCCGCGACCCATGTCGACACCATCCGCAAGCGGGTCGCGGTCGCGTTTCCGGGCAAGGAAATCCTGATCGGCGAAACCGGCTGGCCCAGCATGGGGCGGATGCGCGAGGGCGCCCTGCCGTCGCGGGCCAATCAGGCGCGGGTGGTGTCGGAAATCCTGCAACTGGCGAAGCGCGAGCACTTCCGGGTCAACCTGATCGAGGCTTACGACCAGCCGTGGAAACGGCGGCTCGAGGGCACGGTCGGCGGCTATTGGGGACTGTTCGACGCGCGGACCCGCGCGCTGAAATATCCGATCGGCCAGCCGATCATCAACTTCCCGCTCTGGAAGCAGGAGATGGCCGCCGGAATGGGTCTGAGCGTGCTGATCTTCGCGGTGGCGCTCTGGCGGGCGCGCCGGCGTCCGTGGGCGCCGCGGCTGGTGTGGTGGCTGGGGGTGTTCCTGTCGGCGACCGTGGCCGGCTGCCTGCTCGGCGTGGCGTACGACAAGATGATCCACGAAAGCCTCGGCGTCGGCGGCTGGCTGCGCTGGGGCGCACTATTGGCGGCCGGGGTACTGGCGCCGCTGCTCTCGGCCAGCGCGCTGATGTCCGGCCGGCCGCTGCCGACGTTCCTCGACCTGATCGGCCCGCGCGGGAGCAGGGTGACCATGCTGCCGCATATCCTGCTGGGACTGACCCTGGCGGTGACGACGGTGATCGCCGCGGAGACCGCCCTCGGCTTCGTGTTCGATCCGCGCTATCGGGATTTCCCGTTCGCGTCGCTGACCATGGCGGTGGTGCCGTTCTGGACGCTGATGATGTTCAACCGGCCGCGCGACGGCGCGCGCCCGATCGCCGAAGCGGTGTTCGCGGCGCTGCTGGCGATGTCGGCGATCTTCATCGCCTTCAACGAGGGGCCAAGGAACTGGCAGGCGATGTGGAGCTGCGCGATCTATCTGCTGCTCGCCGTCACATTGTGGCGGGCGCGGGCCGTGCAAAGCCGAGGATGAGCAGGGCGATCGCGATGCCCGACAGCCCGACATTGTAGAGCACGATGCCGAGCCCGGCGGCGGCCACGCCCCCGGTGAGCAGCACGATCGACGGCCGCATCAGGTTGAGCGCCGCGATCACCAGCGCGACGATGCCGAACACCGAGTTGCGGAACAGGTAGGTCGCGACCTGCCGCGCCGTGCAAAGATAGGATTGCAGCCCGGCGTCGCAGGCCAGCGTCACCGTCGACATCTCGATGGCGAGATAGCGCAGATATATCGCATAGCCGACGCTGACGAAGCCGACGGCCATCAGCCACTGCACCTGATACGGGGTGAGGCGGAACGGATCCTTTTTCATGATCATGCCGGGACTATGGTGCGGATCGCGTGCCGGAGCAAGGCGCGGCGTGCAATGGACGGATGCTTCGGTGGACGATCGTCGGGGGCGGCGTGCCTGCCTTATCGCGCGCGCTGGACGACCGCGGGGCGGGCCGGCTTCGGCGGCTCCGGATGCGGTCGGGGCGCCGCACGGCGATGCGGGGCCGCGCGGGGTGGAGCCGGCGCAACGTCCAGCGCCAGCCGTTGCCCGTCGAACACCGATGTCGCGCAGGGCTGCCGGCGCGCGGTCAGGATCGCGCAGAGTTTCGCGGCCTCGGCGGCGTCGCCGAACGGGCCCGCCAGCAGCCGCAGATTCAGCCGCCTGCCACGGGCGCGTTCCTGGATGGCGACGATGGGGTGCAGGTCGGCCAGTTCCTTGTTGGCTTTCGCGGTCCGCCGCCACAGCGCCCGCAGCCCGGACAGCGTCGTGGCGCCGCCGAGATCGATGCCGAACGTGGTCCGGGGTACGGCGATTTCCGCCGCGCGGCCCGCGGGACCGTGGCCCGGCCCGGCGGTGGGTGCGGAGTCCGGCGGCTCGAGCCGCATCGCGGAAGCATCGGGCGGCGCAAGAATGGCGAGCTTCGGCAGCAGCGGGGGCGATGGCGGCGCCAGCGCGGCCGTTTGCGGTTGCGGCGTTTCGACGGTGGTGGCCGGCGCTGCGATCTCGGGCGTCGGCGATGCCACGGCCGTGGCATCCACCGGCTTGCCGGCGGTCGCCGTATCGACGTGGCTCGTCCCATCGGCGCCTGACATGGCCGCGGGCGGGTTGCCGGCGGGGGAGGCGGGCGGCGGCTCCGGCGCGGTCGCCCGCCGTGCGATCGATCCGGTGACGGAATCGAGGTTCTGTTCGAGGCTGGTGACGCGGGCGTAAAGCCGGTCGCGGTCGGCATTCAGGGTGTCGACCGCCGACGACAGCCGCCGCACCTCGGACTGGGCGTCCTGGGCAAGATGCCGCCACTGGCGGGATTGCGCGGCAAGGTCGGTGGCGGCAAGCGGGTCGCGCTGCCGCAGCGGATGGAAGCGGTTCGCCGTCGCCGCCAGCGCGACGGCCGCCACCGCTGCGACGCCCCATGCGCCCAGCCGCCAGAATGTGCGCCGGTCGGAATGGTTCTCCTCCGCCAGGAACCCCGCCACCCAGCGGCCGTCATCGCCGCCGTCGGACGTGACGTTGTTCGTCTTGCGCCTTGCCGCCATCGGATCTGACCGGGCCCCCCACACCGCGAATCACGCAACAGACACTATCAGGATTTGGCCGATCGCCCCCGGAACCGGAGCGAGCAGGCCGGAGCGGTGGATTTGATCTTTGGGGGAAAACGCTTATTGACGGGCATCCATCGAGAGTTTTCGCGGGAACAGGCAGGCGCCGTCATGACCGGACGATCCATCCTTACCATCGTACTTGCAGCCGGCGAAGGCACGCGGATGCGGTCCGCGCTGCCGAAGGTGATGCACCCGGTGGCGGGGCGGTCGCTGCTGGCCCATGTGCTGGCCGCCGCGCCGCAGGGACCGGGCACCGCGCTCGCGGTGGTGGTGGGCCCCGATCACCAGGCCGTTGCGGATGAGGCGCGCCGGGCCCGGCCCGATGCCGCGATCTTCACCCAGGCCGAACGGCTCGGCACCGCCCATGCCGTGCTGGCGGCGAGGGAGGCGATCGCGAAGGGCGCCGACGACATCCTGGTGGCGTTCGGCGACACGCCGCTGATCTCCCCGGAGACGTTCGCGCGGCTGCGCGCGCCGCTGGCGAACGGGGCGGCGCTGGCCGTGCTCGGATTCCGCGCCGCCGATCCGACCGGATACGGGCGGCTGCTGGTCGAGGACGGCCGCCTGCTGGCCATCCGCGAGCAGGCCGATGCCAGCGACGCCGAGCGCGGGATCGATCTGTGCAATGCCGGCGTGATGGCCTTCGACGGCCGGGCCGCGCTGGATGTGCTCGGGCGGATCGGCAATGCCAACAGCAAGGGCGAATACTACCTGACCGATGCGGTCGGTATCGTCCGCGGGATGGGGCGCGACGCGGCGGTGATCGAAACCGGCGAGGACGAGGTGCGCGGTATCAACACCAAGGCGCAGCTGGCGCAGGCCGAGCAGGTGATGCAGGCACGGCTGCGGCAGGCGGCGCTCGATGCCGGCGTCACCATGATCGCCCCGGAAACGGTGTTCCTGTCGCCGGACACCAGCTTCGGCCGGGATGTCACCGTCGAGCCCTATGTGGTGTTCGGCCCCGGCGTCAGCATCGGTGACGGTGCCGTGATCCATGCCTTCTCGCACCTCGCGCAGGCCAGCGTCGGCCGCGATGCCTCGGTCGGGCCTTATGCGCGGCTGCGGCCCGGCACCTCGCTGGGCGAGGGCGCGCGCGTCGGTAACTTCGTCGAGACCAAGGCGGCGGTGCTGGAGGCCGGGGTCAAGGTCAATCACCTGACCTATATCGGCGACGCCCATATCGGCGCGAAGTCGAACATCGGCGCCGGCACCATCACCTGCAACTATGACGGCTTCGACAAGCACAAGACGACGATCGGCGCCGGGGCCTTCATCGGCTCGAACTCGTCGCTGGTGGCGCCGGTCACTATCGGCAAGGGGGCCTATATCGGCTCCGGCTCCGTCATCACCAGGGACGTCGCCGACAATGCGCTGGCGCTGGAGCGCAACCAGCAGAGCGCGCGCGAGAACTGGGCTGCCCGTTTTCGCGACATGAAGGCCGCGGCCAAGGCCGAGCGAGGGTGAGCGCGGCCGCGTTGAAGGTGGCTTAACCCTGTGGCAATTCGAAATAATTTTTGAGTAACGCCGCGCCGCCGAGTTTCGCTATAGCGCATTTCAACGAAATGGGGATTTGAA
>JAGRLZ010000063.1 GCA_020441545.1 Xanthobacteraceae bacterium
GCCCGCCCGCGCCCGCCGTCAGCAGCACGAGGCCGTCGGCGCCGGCCTGAACCGCCTTCTCGGCGTGCCTGAGGGTGGCGACATCCGCCAACACCAGCGCGCCGACATCGTGCAGCGGGCCGACCACAGCCGCCGGCGAGCCGACGCTGGTGATGACCATCTCGACCTTGTGGCGCACCAGGCAGGCCAGATCGTCCGCCATGCGCGGCTGGCGGATGATGAGATTCGGGCACCACGGCGCATAGGTCTCTCGGTCGGCGCGAACCGTCGTGGCGATCCCGGAGAGCCAGGCATCCAGCTCCGCGACGCTGCGGGCATTCGCGGTCGGGAACGCGCCGACCACACCGGCGCGGCACGCGGCCGCCACCAGCGCGGGGCCGGACACGCGCAGCATCGGCGCCGCGATCAGCGGCAGGCGAAGGCGGCTTCGCAAGGCTGCATCCAGCATCAGCCCACCATCCGCTGCCGGCCGGACCAGTAGCGGGCGCGCAGCACCTTCTTGTCGACCTTGCCGACCGGCGTCACCGGCAGTTCGTCGAGAAACGCGACCTGCTTCGGCGCCTGGGTGCTGCCTTTCCGGCTCTTGACCAGCGCGATCAATTCGTCCGCCGTCACCTCCATGCCGGGCCGCCGCACCACCAGCGCGGTCACCGCCTCGCCCCACTTGTCGTCGGGCACGCCGATCACCGCCGCCATTGCCACCGCGGGATGGGCGGTGAGCGCATCCTCGACCTCACGCGGATAGACGTTGAAGCCGCCGGTGACGATCATGTCCTTCTTGCGATCGACAATGTAGAGATAGCCGCGCTCGTCGGCGCGCGCGATGTCGCCGGTGTGCAGCCAGCCGTGGCGGAACACCTCCTCGGTCTGCTCCGGCCGTTTCCAGTAGCACTCCATCGCCTGCGGCGCCCGCACGCAGATCTCGCCGGCCTCGCCCTGCGGCACCTCGTTGCCGTCCTCGTCCAGCAGCACCACCGAACAGCTCGCCACCGGCGCGCCGCAGGCGCTGAACAGTTCGGGCCGGTCGACATCGTGGTCGCCGCGCTTCAGCACCGAGATCGGATAGCACTCCGATTGGCCATAAAGCTGCGAGAATACCGGGCCGATGCGCTCCAGCCCCTCCACCAGCCGGGTCGGCGACATCGGCGAAGCGCCATACAGCACCAGTTGCAGCGAGGAGAGATCGGTCGCCGGCAGCTTCGGATGGTCGAGCAGCACATAGATCATGGTCGGCACGAACAGCGTGAAATTGATGCGCTCGCGCGCGATGGTCTCGAGCACGCGCTCGGGATCGAAGCTGCGCATCAGGTGCACGGTGCCGCCACGGATCAAAGTCGGCAGCACCTTGGTGCCGGCGACGTGGCTGATCGGCGCCACCGCGAGATATTGCGGCCGGTCCGGCAGTTCGAATTCCGACAGCACGGCGGTGGTGACCGCGGTGGCCGAGGCGTGACGGCGCAGCACGCCCTTGGATTTGCCGGTGGTGCCGCCGGTATAGGCGAGCACGCAGGCGTCATCCGGCTGCGCCAGGTCGCGCGGCGACACCGCGCCCGCGCCTTGCGCCAGCGCCATCAGGTCGGGGGCGAAATCCGCCCGCCCGATGGCGTAGACATGCTTGAGCGAATCGGCGCGCGCCGCGAGTTCGGCGCCGCGCGCCGCGTAGTGATCGGCATCCACCACCAGCACCGCGATCTCGGCATCCGCAAGCTGATCGAGATGATCGTCGAGCGAGCCGAGCGGGTGCAAGGGCGTGGTGCGCAGCGCCAGCGCCTGCGCCGCCACCGCGCAGGCCCACGATTCCCAGCGATTGGCGGTCAGCGAAGCGATCCCCGAACCGCGCGGCAGGCCGAGGCCGGCCAGCACATGCTGGATGCGGCCGATGGTGTTGGCGACATGCGCATAGGTGACGAGTTCGGCATCGGTGGCGAAGGCGATGCGATCCGGGTAGCGCAACAGCGCCCGCAGGGTCTGCGTTCCGACCGTCGGCAATTGCTGCAGGTGGCTCATGTCTCCTCCGTGGATTCCTGGTTTCTCGATTTTAGGCGGATTTGCCGCACAGAAAATCGCCGTCCCCGCCTGCGCCGGGACGGCACCGGGATCGAACCTTCCGCGCGAAGCCGCTTCAGTTCCTGTATCGCCGCAGTTCGAGCCGTGCGATCTGGTTGCGATGGACCTCGTCGGGGCCGTCGGCGAGCCGCAGCAGGCGCGCGGTGGCGTAGGCCGCGGTCAGCCCGAAGTCGTTGCTGGTGCCGCCGCCGCCATGCACCTGGATCGCCCAGTCGATGATCTGGCAGGCCATGTTGGGCACCGCCACCTTGATCATGGCGATCTCGGCCTTGGCGACCTTGTTGCCGACGGTGTCCATCGCGTGCGCCGCGTTGAGCGTCAGCAGCCGCGCCTGCTCGATCAGGATGCGGGCCTCGGCGATGCGCTCCTGAGTGACGGTCTGCTCCGAGACGGCGCGGCCGAAGGCGACGCGGCTGGCGGCCCGGCGGCACATCTTCTCCAGCGTGCGCTCGGCGAGCCCGATCAGCCGCATGCAGTGATGGATGCGCCCCGGACCGAGACGGCCCTGGGCGATCTCGAAGCCACGGCCCTCGCCGAGCAGCAGGTTGCTCGCCGGCACCCGCACGTCCTTGAACACCACCTCGGAGGCGCGATCCGGCACGCCGTAGAAGCCGAACACCGGCAGCGGCCGCAGCACCTCGATGCCGGGCGTCTCCATCGGCACCAGGATCATCGATTGCTGGCGGTGCCGGTCCGGATTGTCCGGGTCGGTCTTGCCCATGAAGATGCAGATCTTGCAGCGCGGATCGGTGGCATTGGTGGTGTACCACTTGCGCCCGTTGATGACATAGGAATCGCCGTCGCGGACGATCGAGCTTTCGATGTTGGTGGCGTCGCTGGAGGCCACCGCCGGCTCGGTCATCGCGAAGCAGGAGCGTATCTCGCCAGCGAGCAGCGGCTTCAGCCACGCCTCCTGGTGCTCCCGGGTGCCGTAGCGCGCCAGCACCTCCATGTTGCCGGTGTCGGGCGCCGAGCAGTTGAACAGTTCGGGCGCGAGATGCGAGCGCCCCATCACCTCGCACAGCGGCGCATATTCGAGATTGGTCAGCCCGGCGCCGTATTCGCTCTCGGGCAGGAACAGATTCCACAATCCGGCGGCCTTGGCCTTCGGCTTCAGCTCCTCGACGACCGGATAGACCTTCCACGGACCGAGCTCCTCGGCCTGCTTGTAGAAGCGATCCTCGTTCGGATAGACGTATTCGTCCATGAAGGCTTCCAGCCGCCGCCGCAGCGCGACGACCTTGTCGGATTCGGGATAGAGCATCGGGTTTCGTTCTCCGCCACTTTAACTTACGGCACCACTGTCTTTCGGCATAATGCCTTCCGGCAGTATCACATGGCGGCAACCGCGGCACATGATTTTCATCAAGGCCGCAGCGCAGCGTCCCGGCGGCTACCGCCGCCTGCGCCAGATCTCGAGCATGGCCTGGCCCTTCGCGCGCCACGGCACGCGCTCGTTGGTCAGCACGTCGAGGAAATTCGCGATCCGCTGGGATTTCGCCAGCGTGTAGAACGTCACCACCGCGAACGCCACGACCGTTGCAGCAAAGTAGAAAATCCTGATGCCGAGCGGCTCGTCGGCGGCCGCGATGACGTTCATGCCGAGGAAGCCGGTGGCGCAGGTCCAGATCAGGCCGATAATCGTCGCCACGGTGAACCTGAGAAACGTCATCGACTGGCGGCGCAACAGGTCGCTGTCGAGATAGGCGCTCATGTCCTGCAATTCGTCGCGCACGTCGGCGTAGAGACGCTCCGTGCCGATATGCTGCATGAGGAGGCGGTAGACGTTGCGCGCCTGCACCTGGTCGGACACGTCCTGGAACCAGTAGCGATGGGTGAAGCGCAGGAATTTTTCCAGCAGCACCCTGATCTCGGTGCGGAATCTGCGTACGGTTTCCGGGCGGTCGGTGTCGAGATCGGTGACGGTCTTGACCATCCGGTCCGACAGCATCAGCAGCGCGGCCTTGTGCATATGCACGATCAGCGCCAGCAGGAAATACTGGTGCCGGAACTGGCCGAGGATGCCGCGCTCGGGATCGGTGAAGAACGAACGCGCGGCATCGCCGACCATCAGGAAGGCATGATCGTGGCACAACAGGCGGACGCTCAGCCCGCTGTCGAACTGCGACGGATCGAAATACTTGTCGTAGCAGGCGGTTTCCTCGAACTGCGCCAGGTGCCGCTCCGAATAGGGCAGCATGTCGCGATCGCCGGGCCCATTGGTATAGGCCAGCCGGACGTAGTCGGCCCGCGTCAGCCGCTCCGGCTCCTCGACCGCGAGATAGGCCATCAGCGGCATGCGATAGCTTTCGAGCTGCCGGAAACGCACCGCGCCGGGCTGGTCGCCGTGATGGGCCACCAGCGGCCGCAGCAGGTACTGCCAATGCGACGACAGAACCGGAACGCGGTCGTGCAGGACGGCCGCGAGATACGCCTTGCGATCCTCATAGTTCGATACCGCGAGCACCTCGCCCCGCGCCGAGAGCCACTCCACCTTGCGCGGGCAGTTGAGGCCGTCGCCTTGCGCCGTCCAGCCCGCCGGATAGGCGCGGCCGAAGCGATGCAGCATGTCCTGCACCGCATCGAGCGGCAGGTCGGTGCCGGAAATCTCGACCGCCAGGATCGCGAGGTCGAGGTCATGGAAGAAATAGAGATCGATATGCCGGATATCGAAGCTGACCGGCGCCTCGCGCCCGGGCAGCAGCACACGCACCTTTGCGATGTCGGAACGGCGGAAGGTCTTGATGAGCGGCCGCCCGTCGCCCTGGAGGGAACGGTGCCCGGAGGCTTCGCCGTAGAGCAGCCGCTGCACATAGGGCAGGAAGGTCACGAACTCGCGGTAGTGCCGCTCCTGGAACGAATCGGCATCGCCGCAGAACTCGTCGTCGACTTCCTTCCAGATATGCCCGGGATCGTCGCGCAGCAGTTCCCAGTGATCGCGGGTGCCACGATCGCCTTGCGCGGGTTGCAGGTGCAGCGGCCAGAGCAGGATCTGGTGAAAGGTCCGAACCAGCGGAGCATCACCGTCCACCGCCGCCGACGAGGCTGACGACCGGGTCATCGGCGGAAGGTCGTGACGCGGGGCGTCGTCGGGCGCGCGATCATCCATCTATCGACCACCCATAAGCCGACCACCCATAAGCCGACCACCCATGTGCCGACCACCCACAAGCTAACTTGCCGGCCCCGTCCGCCATGGCACCCTCTCCCCTGATATTCGGCCGGATGCGGCCGCCGACGCTGTGCCGATTGCTATCACGGTATCAAGCGCCCCCTTGTGACAAGAGGTTTCAACCGCCTCGGCCACAGGTTATTTTCGGACAGACCCGCGGCCGGCATCGGATGGCGGGGTGCCGGCGCGCCGGCCACTCGACGCAAGAAGGCGGCATCGGCTTTCGCTACGCGACAAGTGCCGCCGATCTGAAGTTCGTAAAGGTGGATGCTGCGGCGTATCGCGAACTTCGGAAGAAAGCAGGTACCAGTGCCGCGCGGTTGCGGCCTGCGGCCACAAATACCGCGACCCGGAATTCGCCGAGTAGAGGTTCCATGCCAGCCGAGCAACGACGCCCCCCTTCCGACGATACGCCCGCGCTCGACATCGCGTCCCTGCGGGAACGCTACCGCACCGAACGCGACCGCCGGCTGCGCGCCGACGGCAACGAGCAGTATGTCGAGATGACGGGTGCGTTCGAGAGCTATCTCGACGACCCGTGGACGCCCGCCGGCAGCGCGCGCGAGGCGATCGCGGAAGAGGTCGAGGTCGTGGTGGTCGGCGGCGGCTTCGGCGGCCTTCTGTGCGCGGCGCGCCTGCGCGAAGCCGGCATCACCTCGTTCCGCATTATCGAGAAGGGCGGCGACTTCGGCGGCACCTGGTACTGGAACCGCTATCCTGGCGCGGCCTGCGACACCGAAAGCTACATCTACCTGCCGCTGCTGGAAGAGACCGGCTACATGCCGGCACGCAAATATGCGCGCGCGCCGGAAATCTTCGCGCATGCCTGCCGCATCGGCCGGCACTTCGATCTCTATCCGCGCGCGCTGTTCCAGACCGTCATCACCGAGGCGCGCTGGCACGACGACGATGCCCGCTGGCTGGTCACAACCGATCGCGGCGACGCGATCCGCGCCCGCTTCGTCGTGCTTGCCGGCGGGCCGCTGCACCGGCCGAAGCTGCCCGGCATCCCCGGCATCGAGAGCTTCGAAGGCCACACCTTCCACACCAGCCGCTGGGACTATGCCTACACCGGCGGCAATTCCGAGGGCGGCATGACCGGGCTCGCCGACAAGCGCGTCGGCATCATCGGCACCGGCGCGACCGCGGTGCAATGCGTGCCGCATCTCGGCCGTTCCGCCAGGGAACTCTACGTGTTCCAGCGCACGCCGTCGGCGATCAGCGTGCGCGCCGACCGCCCGACCGATGCCGCCTGGTCCGGCACCCTCGCGCCGGGCTGGCAGCGCGCGCGGATGGACAACTTCACCTCGGTGATTTCCGGCGAGCCGTTCGACGAGGACCTGGTGCAGGACGGCTGGACCGACCTGCTGGGCGGCATCCTGCTGGCGCCGCGCCGGCAGGGCGGCGGCCGGGTCTCGGTCCAGGAGGCCATGGCGCTGATCGAGCAGGCCGACTACCAGAAGATGGAAGAGCTCCGCGCCCGCGTCGATGCCATCGTCACGGACCCTGCGACCGCCGAGGCGCTGAAGCCGTGGTACAAGGCGTTCTGCAAGCGCCCCTGCTTCCACGACGAATACCTCGACACCTTCAACCGGCCCAATGTGCATCTGGTCGACACCCGGGGGTGCGGCGTCGAACGCATCACGCCGCAGGGCGTGACGGTCGATGGCCGCGACTATCCGCTCGACTGCCTGATCTTCGCCACCGGCTTCGAGGTCGGCACCGGCTATGCGCGCCGCGTCGGCTTCGAGACCTACGGCCGCGACGGCCTCAGCCTCAGCGACAAGTGGCGCGACGGCGCCCGCACCCTGCACAGCTTCTACAGCCGCGGCTTCCCGAACTGCTTCCTCGTCTCGGTCACGCAGGCGGGCCAGAGCGCCAACCTGACGCACATCATCGACGAGCAGTCCAAGCACATCGCCTATGTCATCGGCGAGGCGCGCCGGCGCGGCGCCCGCACCATCGAGCCGGCGGCCGACGCCGAGGACGCCTGGGTGGAGGAGATCGTGCAGGCCGCCAACGGCCGCCAGAACTATCTCGCCGAATGCACGCCCGGCTACTACAACATCGAGGGCAACCTGAACGAGGTCACCGCGCGCAACAGCCAATACTGGCGCGGTCCGGTCGCCTTCCTGCGCCTGCTCGACCGCTGGCGCGAAGACGGCACGATGACGGGCCTGGAATTGACCTACGGCGATGCCGCCGGCAGCACCGATCGCATATGAAGCCGCGACAATCGACTCGCGGCGGAAATTTCCCTACATCAAATTGAGCCGGACATAACGTTCCGCGCGGAGGCGAAGCATGTCGAACGACTTCCATGACAACCTGCCGATCCTTGTCGGATGCGGCGACGTCACCGACATGGCGACGCCGATCGAGGCCGGCCGCTCGCCCTACGATCTCATCGCGCAGGCCGCGCGGCTGGCGCTCGCCGATACGGGCGCGCCCGGCATCGGCGCGGCCATCGACACGCTCGCGATGCTGCGGCTGTTCTCGGATACCTCGCCGCGCTTCCGCACCAAACTCGGTGCCTCCACCAATCCGCCGCGCTCGATCTCGCGGCGGTTGGGTATCGATCCGGCACGGCACATCTACACCTCGCCCGGCGGCAACATGCCGCAATACCTGGTGAACCTGTTCGCCGAGCAGATCACCCGCGGCGAGATGCGGGCCGCGCTGATCGTCGGCGGCGAGGCATTGCGCACGCAGTACAACGGCGAGCGCGCCGGCATCGATGCGTCATGGGACGAGAATCCGGGCGGCACCTCGGACTTTCTGGGCGACGAGCGCCGCGCCTGGAGCGATCACGAAGAGACGCACGGCATGCGCGCGGCAATCGTGATGTATCCGCTGATCGAGAATGCCATCCGCGGCGACCGCAAGCGCGATATCGGCGTTCATCTGCAATCGATGGGGCGGCTGTTCGAGCATTTCGCGACCGTGGCCGCCGGCAACCCGCTGGCGACGCGCCGCGAGGGCTACTCGGCCGCGAAGCTTGCCACCATTTCCCCCGACAACCGCTGGGTCGGCTATCCCTATCCGCGCCTGATGAATGCCAATCCCTACATCGACCAGGCCGCCGCCGTCGTCATCACCTCGGTCGGGGCCGCCCGCGAACTCGGCATCCCGGAAGACAAGTGGGTGTACCTGCACGGCTGCGCCGACGGCACCGACCACTGGTTCGTATCGGAGCGGGAGCAGCTCGGCCGTTCGCCGGCGATGCATCGCGGCGTGCGGCGCGCGCTCGACATGGCGGGCAAGACGCTCGACGGCATCGACATGTTCGATATCTATTCGTGCTTCCCGTCGGCGGTCGAGATCGCCTGCGGCGAGATCGGCCTTGCCGAGGACGATCCGCGCGGCCTCACCGTCACCGGCGGCCTGCCGTTCTTCGGCGGCCCCGGCAACGCCTATGTGCTGCACTCGATTTCCGAGATGATTCGGCAGGCACGCAAGCGGCGCGGCGCCTTCGGCCTCGTCACCGCCAATGGCAACTACATCACCAAGCATTCCTGGGGCATCTATTCGACCACGCCGAACGCGGCGCCATGGCAACGCGAGGAACCGAAGCGGCTCCAGGCCGAACTCGACGCGCTGCCGAAGGCGCCGTTCACCGAGACCCCGTCCGGTGCCGCGCGGATCGAATCCTACACCGTGATGTACGGCAAGAAGGGCGCGGAATTCGGCATCGTGATCGGCCGCGAGGACGCGACCGGCCGCCGCTTCCTGTCCAACGTGCCGAACGATCCGGCCGCCCTTGCCGACCTGCAGGACAAGGAAGGGCTGGGGCGCCCCGGCACCGTGACGCGCGACGGCGACCGCAACCTGTTCGTGCCGGAGTGACAGTCGACCTTCGCGCGGCAACGGACCGGCATCGAAAGCGCCGTCATTGCCGGGCTTGACCCGGCAATCCAGCCTCCTTTTCCGGGACATGATGGATGCCCGGATCAGGTCCGGGCATGACAAGCGGAACATGACAAGCGGAAGCGGAGCCCGCGCCGTCTCGAAGGGACATCGGGACCAGTCGGAACGCACGCCTGTGAACATCAGTCCCCGATAGGTGACCGTCTCGCCGAAATCGAGCGGTTTGCCGACCCACGGCTTGAAGCGATGTCCGAAGGTATGGAGGTCGCTGTCGGAGCCGATGCCGGGATAGCGGTGCATCCACCACGTTCCGCCGAAACTCTCACATGACTCCAGCACGACACAACTGAGTTCGGGACACTACGTCTTCAGGTGACAGGCCGCCGCGACGCCGGAGATCCCGGCGCCCACGATCAGGACATCGAAGTGCTCCGACGCTCCGCCGCGATCCGACATTCGCGTTCCGGCGTGCGCGTTCCGGCGTCCAATGCCGGTTGATCGTTCATCGCGTGTCCAATCCGTTACGCGACAGATGTACCGCCATCCCCGACGGGAACGGCCGCGTTGGTTATTTTGATTTCGCGCCGCGCAGCATGAGCCGCGCAATGTTCAACTGGTGAATCTGGCTGGTCCCCTCGTAGATCCGGAACGGGCGCACATCCCGGTAGAAGCGCTCGATGCAGCGCTCCTTGACCCATCCCTGACCGCCGAAAATCTGCACCACCTTGTCGGCGACACGACCGCAGACCTCGGTGGCGAAGTATTTGCAGATCGAGACATCCATGGTGACATCTTCGCCCGCATCGCGCTTGCGCGCGGTCTGCAGGATCAGCGCCCGCGCCGCCTCGATCTCGACCTTGCAGTCGGCCAGCATCGCCTGGATGAGCTGATGCTCGGCGATCGGCTTGCCGAACTGCTTGCGCTGCAAGGCGTATTCGACGGCCTCGTCGAGCATCCGGATTGCCGGACCGAGCGACAGCGCCGCGAGGTTGATGCGCTGCTTGTTCAGCGTCTTCATCATGGTGCGGAAGCCACCATTGACCTTGCCGCCGATGATCGCCGTTTCCGACACGACGCAATCCTCGAGAAAGACCTCGCCGATCGGCGCGCCTTCCTGCCCCATTTTCGGCGTCGACGCGGAGGTCGTCAGGCCCGGCGTGCCCCGCCCGATCAGAAAGGCGCTGATCGCGTCGACATTCTGCGCGCCCCGGCTGGTCCGGGCGAACACGGTGAACAGATCGGCGATCGGCGCCAGCGTGATGTAGCGCTTGTGGCCGTTGATGCGATAGTTGCCCTTGCCGTCCGGCTCGGCGACCGTGGTCAGCGACCCGGCATCGGATCCGGCCTCCGGCTCGGTCAATGCAAGCGCGCCGGTGAGTTCACCGCTCGCCAGTCGCGGCAGATATGCCTGCTTCTGCGCCTCCGTGCCATCCTGCACCAGCGATTCCGAACCGATGCCGGTGTTGATGCCGACCCGCGCCCGAAACGCGACGGAGCATTGCGACAACGCGATATTCGCCAGCGCGAGTTCCTCGGTCGTCAGTCCGGCACCGCCATACGCCTCGGGAATGGACCAGCCGAAATAGCCGCGCTGCCGCATCTGCGCGACGATCTCCTCGGGAATGCGGTCATCCGCCTCGACGCGATCCTCCGCCGGAATCGCCACATCCCGGACGAAAGACCGGACCTCCGCGATGAAGTCGTCGAAACGCGCGCGATCCCGGATCATCTCTCTACCCTCCTGCCTGGCAACGGGCGCCCCGCCTCCGGCGCATACAGGACCGGCTCGCCTTCCCCGGCCAGCGACCGGATGTTCGCGGCCAGGGCCTTCAGGCGCGGCGCAATGTCGGTTTCAATCTGCCGGGGCCCGAGCCGGAACGCCGGCACCCCGCAGTTCAGCGCAAAGCAATCGCCGGTCTTCCGCGAACGAAACAGCGGCACGCCGACCGCGTGAACCGCCGCGGCCCAGTCGCCGCAGGACACGTTGACGCCGTTCGCGACGCAATCGCAACGTCCCGCGGCAAAGCGCTCGCCGTAGGCATCCCAGTCGTGGCCACCCTCCGCCACCAGGCGCGCATCGAGCGCAGCCGTTTCCTCGGCGGACAACATCGCCGCAAGCGCCCGGCCCATGGCGGAGCGCACGACCGGGATCGCCATGCCAAGATCGGGAATATGCGCGCCGACGTCACCGGAGCGCGCGGTTTCGACATAGACCGCCTCCGTTCCATGGAGCAGGCCGATCGAAACGGCCCCGCCGACGCTGACGGCCATTTCCTGCATCAGCGGCCTGGCAAGCTGCCGGAATTCGAGGCTGGCGAGCAGCGGATGCGCCATTCGCAGCGAGCGCGCACCAAGCCGGTATTTCGCGCTGGCTTCGTCGTAATGCAGATAGCCAAGCTCGGCGAGCGTGTAGGACAGCCGCGCCACCGTCGGACGCGCAAGTCCGGTCCGCGCCGCAAGCTCGCCATTGCCGAGCCACGCGCCGCTCACATCGAACGCTTCAAGCACCGCCAGTCCCTTCGCCAGCGTGGTCGCGAAGCTGGCGTCGTCAGCCTTGTCGGCCAGCGCCGCCTCGGCGGAGCGCGACGACACCACATGCAGCTTTCGGGGCTTTCGAACGGGCATGGCCGAAAATTATCTTATCTTCGTCATATCTGTCAATATAATGGACAAAAATATCATCTTATGCTTATTTATTTTTAGAGAGGCTATCCGGTCGGCCGCTTCATAAATTTCGCGAGCGGCCGCATCGCGATGGTGATGCACCGCCGATGCCACAGAATGTCTCGCGGTCCTTGCGAGACCCCACCGCCAGGAAAGCAGAGGACAAGCATGTCGACCGATCAACCATTGCAAGGCGTGAAGGTCATCGATCTGGGCCAGTACATCGCCGGACCCGGAGCCGCGACGATCCTGGGTGAACTCGGCGCCGACGTCATCAAGATCGAGCCGCTGTCGGGCGACCAGAGCCGCCACGCCGGCTCCTACGGCGCCTCGATCGTCAGGACCTACAATCAGTACAAGCGATCGATCGCCGTCGACCTGAAGAATGCGAAAGGCCGGGAGATCGCGACGCGGCTGATCCGCGCGAGCGACGTCCTGATCCAGAACCTGCGGCCGGGCGCCGCCGAGCGTCTGGGGCTGGGCGCCGCGGCGATGTGCGGTCTGCAGCCCCGGCTGGTCTATATGTCCATCTCCGGCTTCGGCATCACCGGCCCGGCGGCCGACCGCGTCGGCTTCGATATCGCCGCCCAGGCGGAGAGCGGGCTGATGTCGGTGACCGGCGATCCGAACGGCCTGCCGCAGAAGGTCGGCGTTCCCATCATCGACAGCGCGACCACGCATGTCGCCGCCCAGGCGGTGCTCGCGGCATTGTTCCAGCGGGAGCGGACCGGCCGCGGCGCGGTGCTGGACACGTCGCTGCTGGAGGTCGCGCTCAGCCTCCAGGCATCGAACTTCACCGACTACCTGGCGCGCGGCATCGAGCCGCACCGGACCGGCAACGGCCAGCCCAACAACGCGCCCGCTGCCGAACTCGTCGAGACCAGGGACGGCATCATCGTGCTGTCCGCCTATGCGGAGGATCACTGGGCGCGGTTCTGCCGGCTGTTCGGCAAGGATCACCTGATCGACGATCCACGTTTCTGCACCAACGAGGCACGGGTCGCCCACCGCAAGGACTTGCGGATCGCGCTCGCCGACATGCTGTCCGGCTTCACCAGCGACGAATGCGTCGACCTCCTGACCAAACACCAGATCGTCGCCGGCGTGGTTCGCTCCTATCGCGATGCGCGCGAGAGCGCCGCCGTCGATGCGACCGGCATCTTCCGGCGGACCCAGGACGGCCCGACGCCGGGTTACGAAACGCTGGGGCTGCCCTACAGGTTCGCGGGGCAGCCGATGCCGATGGCCACGCCGCTGCCGGCCATCGGAGCCGACAGCGAGGCGATCCTGCGGGAGGCGGCATTCGACCCCGCCGAGATTGCCGAGCTTCTCCGCTCCGGAATCGTGGCCTGCAAGGCATAGCGGCCGTCATCTCGAACCGCGAGTGCGGGCCTGCGGCACGGCGAGCACGAAGGCCCGGCGGTCGCGATCGGCAGGCGCATTGGCGGTAATATCGGAGGCACAAGCGCGGACGAATACCTTCCGGGCTCGGCGCAATGCGAGCGCTCCCGATGGCTTTCCGGCCGGCCGGTTCGATCGGCCGCGCGCGTGAGTCCGGCCGGTTGTGCGGCGTTGTGATACCGCTGCCCCCGATTCAAATCCGATGAAATCCCTTTGTCAGGCCGGCGAGCGGCCGAATCTCATTGAGCCGCGCGGGCTGCGGTTTGTCGGGAGGCGATGCGATCGACGCACTCGGGCCAACGGTAAATTCGATCCCGATCGGCACCTCTCTTTTGTCCAACGATATTTTCCGCTTTCCACGCTGACGATTCCCGCTAGTTTGGGAACGGATGCCTGATCCACCATCCGCTACGTAAAACAAGACAAAATCGGTCGGTCCTGCGATCGCCCGCATGAGGAAACGTACAGTCGCGACAACGCTGTCGATAACGCAGTCGATGTCGATAACGCAGTCCTGGGAGCAATCATGACGATCAACATTGGTCATTTTCTTACAAAGCGCGCGTTTCTGAGCCCGGAGCTCGAAGCGACCGTGGAGCCTTCCGCCGGGGGACGGCGGCAAACTTTCCGGCAGCTCAACACGCGCTGCAACCAGGTTGCCAACGCCCTGCGCACCGCCGGCGTGGCCTCCGGCGAGCGCGTCGGACTGCTGATGATGAACGGCCTGGAATTCATCGAAACGTTCTACGCGGTGGCGAAGATCGGCGCGGTGAACGTGCCGTTGAACTGGCGCCTGGTGGCGGACGAACTCGAATTCATCCTGAAGGATTCGGGCGCCACGACGCTGGTCTATTCGGAGGAATTCGCGGCGGTCGTGGCCGAACTTCAGAGTCGCGGCACGAAGACCGACATCCGCTTCTGGGTTCAGGTCGGCGGGCAGCCGGCGGCGTTCGCAACGGCTTACGACGCCTGGCGGGAAAGCGCCCCGGACACCGAGCCCGAGCTCGCCGGCTTCGAGGACGACCTGCTGTTCATCATGTACACGTCGGGGACCACCGGCCTGCCCAAGGGCGTGATGCACTCCCATAACTCCGTGATGTGGTCGATGCTGACCGTGGCGGCCACGGCCGACGTGCGCTACGGCGACCGCTATCTTCTGTCGCTGCCCATGTTCCATGTCGGCGCGCTCAACCCCGTGATGGGCAACCTCTATCTCGGCGTCACCTCGGTGGTGCTCAAGAGCTTCGATGCCAAGCAATCCTGGGAATTGATCCGCGACGAGAAGATCACCCTCACGCTGATGGTGCCGGCCATGCTGCAATTCATGCTGGCCACCTACGACAAGGCGACGCACGATCACAGCACGCTGCGCAGCTGCTTCAGCGGCGCGGCGCCGGTGCCGGTGACGCTCATCGAAGCCTATGTCGCGATGGGGATCGAGATCCTGCAAGTCTACGGCCTGACCGAAAGCTGCGGACCGGGCTGCCTGATCGTCGGCGATGATGCGGTGAAGCGGGCGGGCTCGACGGGCCGCGCATTCTTCCACACCGAGATGAAGGTGATCGACGGACATGGGCAGGAATGCCCGCCCGGCGAAAACGGCGAGGTGGTGCTGCGCGGGCGCCATATGATGGTCGGCTACTGGAACCGTCCCGACGCCACGGCGCAGACCATACGCGACGGCTGGCTGCATACCGGCGACGTCGGCTCGGTGGACGAGGACGGCTTCCTCACCATCCGCGACCGCATGAAGGACATGCTGATCTCCGGCGGCGAGAACGTCTACCCCGCCGAGGTCGAGAATGTCGTGCTGAGTCATCCCGCCGTCACCGATGTCGCGGTCATCGGCCTGCCGTCGCCGAAATGGGGCGAAGTGCCGTTGGTCGTGGCCGTGAAGACGGACCCGAACCTGACCGAGGCCGAGGTGCTCGAATGGTGCAAGGGCAAGCTCGCGCCGTTCAAGCGGCCCAAGGTCGCGGTATTCATCGAGACCATTCCGCGCAATCCGACCGGCAAGATTCTCAAGCGCGTCCTGCGCGACACCTATGAGAGCAGCCTCAAGGCGCCGGAATAAGCACGGCCTGAACACGGCCGCCGCCGGGATCGTTTCCGTGCGGCGGCCGTCGCGAACCCGGCGACGGGACTTCCGCAGGTTGCCGCCCGCGATGCCTGCCACTTGATGCGATACCCCGGTTGCCCTATCCCAACGAACCTGAGGGGCACGCGACGTATCGCCCCGAGCCAGCGACGCGGATATCCCCCATGACCGTTCCAGCCTCCACTCCGATCATCGTCGGCGTCGGCCAGTTCACCGAACGTCTCGGCGCGCCGGACTTCGAGGGCTTCGCCGCCTACGAGATCGCCACCCGCGCCGCGGAGCGCGCCATGAACGATGCCCTGTCGATCGACAAGCTGCGCTCGGTGGTGGATGCGATCGCGACGACCCGCATCTTCGAGGACTCAACGCCGCGCCGCGCCCAGCCCTTCGGCAAGTCCAACAATTTTCCGCATTCGATCGCGAGCCGGCTCGGCATCGAGCCGCGGGTGGCGGTGTGGGAGAAGGCCGGCGGCAACACGCCCCAGCACCTGGTCAACGAATTCGCGGCACGGCTGGCGAACGATGAATTCCGCATGGTGCTGATCGCCGGCGCGGAGAACATCTCCACCGCGCGCTGGCTGCAGGCCCAGGGCCGCCGCGCCGACTGGTCGGAGACGGTCGAGGGCGCGGTCGAGAACCGCGGCATGGGCCTGCAGGGCCTCGCCCTGCGCTACAATATCCGCCACGGGCTGCTCGGCACCGCGCCCTACTACGGCCTGTGCGAGAATGCCCGTCGCGGGCGGCTCGGCCTGACGCGCGAGCAGTACCTGAAATCCATGGGCGAACTGTTCGCGCCGTTCACGGAGGTTGCCGCCGAAAATCCCTACGCCTCGTCCGACGTCAAGCCGATGAGTTCGGAAGAGCTGACCACCGTCGGCGAGCGCAACCGGATGATCGCCGATCCCTATCCGCAGCGCCTGATGGCGCGCGATCAGGTCAACCAGGGCGCCGCGCTGGTGATGACCACGGTTGGCGTGGCGCGCGAACTCGGCATTCCCGAGGATCGCTGGGTCTATCTGCACGGCCATGCCGACGTCGCCGAACGCGAACTGATGCAGCGGCAGGATCTGGGCCGATATCCGTCCGCCGTGATCGCCACCAAGTCCGCCCTGGAACAGGCCGGCGTGACGGCGAAGGCGCTGTCGTTCCTCGAATTCTACAGCTGCTATCCGATCGCGGTGACGAGCATCGCCATCGACGGCCTCGGCATCAGGCAGGACGATCCGCGCGGCTTCACCGTGACCGGCGGCCTGCCCTATTTCGGCGGCCCCGGCAACAACTTCTCGATGCACTCGATCGCCAGCATGGTCGAGCGCCTGCGCGGCAAGCCGGGCTCCTACGGCCTGGTCGGCGCCAATGGCGGCTACCTGTCGAAATATTCGGCGGGCGTCTATTCGACCCGGCCCGCCGCCTTCGTCCCGTTCGACAGCAAGGAACTGCAAAACGAGATCGATGGCTGGCCGGCGCCGGCGATCTCCGAGAAGCCGGACGGCTGGGCCACCATCGAAACCTACACCGTCGTCTACACCAAGAACGGACCGGACTATGCGGTGGTGGTTGGCCGCACGCCGGACGGCGAACGCTTCCTCGCCAGCACCGAGGCCGACGACAGGGAGACGGTCGAGGACATCCTGGAGGGCGAGCCGCTCGGCCGCCGCATCTTCGTACGCTCGACCAATCGCGGCAACCGCTTCACCTTCACCGAGGAGCGGATGGATCACCTTCTGCCGCTGCGGCGGCCGACCTTCCGCGAAGCCTACGAATACGCCACGGTCGAGCGCCGCGGCCATCTGCTGGTGGTGACCATCAACCGGCCCGAGGTCCGCAACAGCCTGCATCCGATGGCCAACGAGGAACTCGAGGCGATCTGGGACGCCTACGAGGCCGACGCCGACCTCTGGGTGGCCATCATCACCGGCGCCGGAACCGAAGCCTTCTCCGCCGGCAACGACCTGAAATACACCGCCAGCGGCAAGCCGATGTGGGTGCCCCGCAGCGGCTTCGGCGGCCTCACCAACCGCACCCGCGTCAAGCCCGTGATCGCCGCGGTCAACGGCTTCGCCATGGGCGGCGGCACCGAGATGGCGCTGGCGTCCGACATCGTGGTCGCCGACGCGAAAGCCTCGTTCGCGCTCAGCGAGGTCCGGGTCGGCCTCATCGCCGCCGCCGGCGGCCTCGTCCGCCTGCCCCGGCAAATCCCGAAGAAGATCGCCGTCGAGCACATCCTCACCGGCCGCTCGATCCCCGCGGAGCAGGCGCTGCAACTCGGCCTCGTCAATCGCATCGTGCCGACCGGCAAGGCGCTCGATGGCGCGCTCGAAATCGCCGAGGAGATCCTGGCCGTTTCGCCGACCTCCGTACGCGTTTCGATGAAGGTGATGAACGAAGCCGACGAACACGCCTCGGAAGCCTCCGCCGCCAGCACGCCGCTGGAATTCATCGACGAGTTGCTGACCAGCGAGGACTACCTCGAAGGCCCGAAGGCTTTCGCCGAGAAGCGCAAGCCGATTTGGCGCAATCGCTAGAGTCTGATCGATTTGCGTTGAAGGTGCGAACCCGGAAAATCCAGCCGCACGGCATTTCTTCGCATTTGCCGGATTTTCGGGTCGCGGCTTGCGCGGCGTCCGGAACGACGACGGCGAATTTCTTGACAGCCCGGTTTTCTGACAGCCCGATTTTTCGACACCCCGGGCCCCGCGACTTGCGGGCCGAACACGGTCGGGGATCGGAGGTTCAGTCTTCTGCGGACTTGAGTGGTGGGCGCGACAGGGATCGAACCTGTGACCCCTACGATGTCAACGTAGTGCTCTCCCGCTGAGCTACGCGCCCCCTCAAAGCTGCGATCCATACCGTGACCGTACAGGAATATTCCTGCTTCGGCGAGGCGGACCGGCCGGGAAGGCCCCCCTATATCGGCTTGGCCGCAGGGGCGCAAGCGGTCATGTGCCGTCGGTTTCAGGTGCCCTCGGTTTCGGGCGCCGGCCGCTTCAGGCCGCGGAAACGGGCCGATCCGCGCGCGGGCGGCCGTCAGGCGGCCAGCAGCTTGCTGACCTCGCTCACCAGCTCACGCAGATGGACCGGCTTGGCCAGCACCTTGGCGTTCTTCGGCGCCTCCGAATCCGAATTCAGGGCCACCGCGGCAAAGCCGGTGATGAACATGATCTTGATATCGGGATCCAGCTCGGCGGCGCGGCGGGCCAGCTCGATCCCGTCCATTTCCGGCATCACGATATCGGTTAGAAGCATTTCAAAGGGTTCTTCGCGAAGCCTCTGATAGGCTGAAAGACCGTTATCGAACGACGACACCCGGTATCCTGCATTTTCCAGCGCCTTGACCAGGAAACGGCGCATGTCGTTGTCGTCTTCGGCGAGGAGAATTTTTTGCATGACGGTCAGTGATCAAATCCGAAAGAGGGGAACCAGGATCGCTACTAAGCCCCGGATCTGGTAAATTTCGGGTGAAAACAACGGTTGCATGCCAACAAATCCGTAACATGGTCCGGCGGTTCGCGTCTCGGCATTTATCGCGGCAAACCGGCCCGTATCGCGACAAACCGGCCTGCGGCATCGCCTTTTTCGCTTGGCAGACCGGCCGTGAATTCGGACAATGCGGAATTGGCCGGCGGCTTTTTTCGGAAACAGCCCGGATCCAGCCAGGGATGGCAGCACCACGGTGAGGCAGATGGACGACAGTGAATTCGCGCCTCCGTTCACCATCATCGAACCTGCCACCTGGCGCGCGCCGATCATCTTCAACTCGCCGCATTCGGGCTCGGTCTATCCGGATGCCTTCCTTGCGTCCTCGCGGATCGACATCGCCACGCTGCGCCGGTCCGAGGACTCCTTCGTCGACGAATTGATCGGCCATCTCACCCGGCATGGCTTTCCGGTGGTGACCGTGAATTTTCCGCGTTCCTATGTGGACGTCAATCGCGAGCCCTACGAGCTCGATCCGCGCATGTTCGCAGGGAGGCTGCCGAGCTTCGCCAACACCCGCTCGATGCGGGTGGCGGGCGGTCTCGGCACCATTCCGCGCGTGGTCGGCGACGGCCAGGAAATCTACCGCGAGCGGCTCGATGTCGACGAGGCGCTGAACCGCATCGAGATGCTGTACAAGCCCTATCATCGCGCGCTGCGCCGGCTCATCACGCGGGTGCATGACATGTTCGGCACGGCCATCCTGGTCGACTGCCACTCGATGCCATCGGTCGGGATATCGCGCGACGAGCCGCTGCGGCCGGACGTTGTGATCGGCGACCGCTACGGCACCAGTTGCGCGAGCGCGCTGCGCGACTGCGTCGAGGATACGCTGGCCGCGCTCGGCTACTCGCTCGGCCGCAACAAGCCCTATGCCGGCGGCTACATCACCGAGCATTACGGCAATCCGGCAGGCGGCCTCCACGCCATCCAGATCGAACTGAACCGGGCCATCTACATGGATGAACGGCGGCGCGAGCGCGGACTCCGGCTGACCGATATCGCCGACGACTTCACCCGGCTGGCGGATGCCCTCGCGGCGTTGCCGCTCGGCGACTTCGGCCCGTTCCAGTCCGCCGCGGAATAGCGGCGGCGCGCGCCGCGCCACTACCGGACAAGAAAGAACGGCGGGGAAGAAAGAGCAGCGGGCAAGAAAAAAGGGCCGCTTGAAAACAAGCGGCCCAAGTCTAGGGAGGAAACGCCCAAGGAGGGCAGCGATAACGCGAGGCGTTACCGCACCGCATCAATATGCCTTCGCGCCGCACAAAATACAAGGGTTTTCAGTCTGTTTTCCCATGCATTAAGTGCATATTGATCCTATGAATGACGCAACCCATAATACGATTTCTCATTTATATTCAAGCAATTAACAGATTCGCGACGTTTCGTCCCGCCCCTTAGGAGTGAACAATTGTTCATTTTTGAAAGGTGCCCGGCGCTGCTGAAACGGCTATTGAGAAGGTATCTGGCGCCGGCATGGACCATGTCTCCCGCCGGACAACGTCCCTGCCCGAACGCCGAGTCGCGGGCCGGCGGAGGGAACGAAAGCCGGGAAAACCACCGTGCTCCCCGGTGAAACGCGACGCGACGCGGGTTATAGCGATGAGCGAGGCGATGGAGCCGGTCCGGAATGCGCCATCCCGCGCATGTCGCCGGGACCACCACATCCGCCGGTCGCAGTTTCACGGGTCATGCCGGGCGCGGTCACGCGCGGGGTGACCGAACAAGACATCCAAGGCATCGGAAGCACGGAGAGTTCGGCGTGACGGTCATCGATTTCACCGCTTTCACCGACCGGCTCGCGACGGCTTCGGGCGAAACCATCCTGCCGTTCTTCCGCACCACGCTCGGCATTGACAACAAGTCCGCCCCGCGAACGCCCGGCCAGTCCTTCGATCCGGTGACCGAGGCCGACCGCACCGCCGAGGCCGTGATGCGCCGCATGATCAAGGCCAATTTCCCCCAGCACGGCATCATCGGCGAGGAATTCGGCAACGAGCGCGAGGATGCCGACTATGTCTGGGTACTGGACCCGATCGACGGCACCAAGTCGTTCATTGCCGGCTTTCCGATCTGGGGCACGCTGATCGCCTTGATGCATCGCGGCACGCCGGTGTTCGGCCTGATGCACCAGCCCTATATCGGCGAACGCTTCAGCGGCGACAACGGCTCGGCCAGCTATCGGGGCGCATCGGGCACGCGGCGGCTCGCGGTGCGGCGCTGCGCCGCGCTTGAGGAAGCGACCCTGTTCACCACCAGCCCGCTGCTGATGGCGGAGGACGAGCGCGCCCGCTTCGCGCGGGTCGAAGCCCGCTCGCGCCTGTCGCGCTACGGCGGCGACTGCTATTCCTACTGCATGCTGGCGGCAGGCCACATCGATCTGGTGATCGAGAGCGAACTCAAGCCCTACGATATCGCCGCGCTGATTCCGATCGTCACCGGCGCCGGCGGCATCATCACCACATGGGATGGCGGACCGGCGCAGAACGGCGGCCGCATCATCGCCGCCGGCGACCGCCGGGTGCATGACGAGGCGATGGCGCTGCTCAACGGCTGAAGCCGCAGTACCTGTTGAAAGGCCGGCTCAAAAGGCAGCCTGCAAATGAGGCGCTTTTGTTGCAGGACGTCATGCCCGGCCTTGCCCCGGGCATGACGAAGGCGTTTCTTCCTCAACTAATTGCCCCAACCTGGAAATCTCTGAACACATTCCCCGTCGGGCTCCGAGAACCGGGCGGATGCCGCCCGGCTCCCGTCCGGCGGCTATTTCCGGGCGATCTTGTAGATCGCGTTCTCGATATCCGACGACAGATAGATCGTGCCGTTGGCGCCGACGGCAACGCCGGTCGGGATGTTGCTCGGCGGCATGCCCGGCGGCGGCGCCATGCCGATCGGCAGGTTGCCGGCGATCTCCGTTACCTTGCCGTCCTTCGGATCGATCTCGACCACGCGCCTGGCGCCGACCTCGGCGACGACGAGCTTGCCGCCCGGCGCGAGCGCCAGCCCCTCGGGCATCTTGAGGCCCTTCGCCACCACGGTCTTGGCGCCGTCGGCCAGATTGATCCGCGTCACCTGCCCGGCATAGGCTTCCGTGACATAGACCGACTTGTCGTCCGCCATCACCAGCCCGATATTGCCGGCAAGGTCGCCCGCGACGGTCTTGCGGTCCTTGCCGTGCTCGCCGCTGACCCGGATCAGCGACTTGGAGCCGAGCTCGTTGACCAGAAGGCTGCCGTCCTTGAGCCGGATCGCATCGTGCGGGGCCTTCAGGCCATGCACCATTTCAAGCGACTTGCCGGTCTTGCGATCGAGCACCTGAACCGTATTGGTGGAGAAGCTCGACAGCACCACATGATCGCCGCCGGCCGTGGCGCTGAGCGGGTATTCCAGCACCGCATCGTGGGCATGCATGCGGGCGATGTCCTTCACCGCGCCGGTCGCGCCATCGACGGTGCGATAGGCGAAGGTGTCGGCGACATAGATCGTGTCCTTGCCGCCGTCGGAGACCACCGCGATGCCACCGGGCAGCGCCAGCTTGCCGATGATGACCTGCTTGACCTTTCCGGTGGCGGGATCGACCTCCTGGATGCCGTTGTCCGCCATGTTGGAGACGAAGATGCGGTCGTCCTTGGCAATCGCGAGGTTGTCGAGCGAGGTTTTCAACTGCGCCACGACCTTCTTCTCGCCGGTCTTGGGATCGACGCGCACGAGCTGACCGAGTGCGGTATCGAGCACCCACAGATTGCCCTTGGAATCGAAATTGACCGCCGCCGGCACCTTGAAGCCGTCGGCGACCACGGTGAGTTCGGCCTTGTCGACATCGACCCTGACCACCTGCCCCTTGAACCACAGCGGGCCGTAGAGCTTGTCGTCGGGGCCGAATTCGAACCCGTTGAGGCCGCCCATCTTCTCCATGATCTTGCGCGGCGGCTTCTCGCCCGCATTGTCGATCTCGTAGAGCGCGTCGCCGAGGAACACCTGCGTCGCATAGAGCCGGCCGTCCTTGCGGTAGGCCAGCGAATTGATGCCGGGCAATTTCGAAGCCAGCTTCTTCGGCGCGCCGCCGTCCTTGCGCGAATAGAGATCGCCGGTCAGGAAGCCGGTCCACGCCATGGTGCTGCCGTCCGGCGAAAACGCAATGTCGTCGGCCATACCGACCGGCGAAGGAATATCGACCGCGGCGGTGCCCTTCGCGACATCCACCTTGTAGAGCGCCGCGCCCGCGACGCTGCCGGCATAGAGCGTGCCGTCCTTGCCGATGCCGAGACCGTGCACGCCGTGGAACGCCGAACCGGGGACGAGCTTCGTCACCTTGTAGCCGTCGGCCAGCGCCGGCACGGATGAGGCAAGCACCGGCGCGACAAAAAGCGCCGCGGTCACGAGGAGCGCGGGACAAAAGCTGGGTCTTTTCATCAAATCCTCCCGTTTCTTTTTGAATGCAGCGACATCTTCAGGCATCACGCGCGTATGGCAAGGTTCATTCTGCCCGGGAACCGGCCTGCATATCAGCCACCTTTCCCCAACGCGCCGCCGCGCAGATGCGCGACGAGTTGGCGTGCCGGCTTCGGCAGCGCTTTCAGGTCGCGCACGCAGACCACGAGCCTGCGCATCGCCCACGGATCGCGGATCCGCACCGTCCGGATCGGCATCATGCGCGCGCAACGCCGGGCCGCCGCCTCGGGAACCACCGCAATCCCGACCCCGGCCGCGACCAGACGACACACCGCATCGAAATCCCGCAGGCGCGCGCGAAAGCGCAGGCGCGCGCCGAGCCGCGCCACCTGGGTCGCGAGATGCACCTGAAGCGCGCTTGCACCGGCCAGCCCGACGAAGTCGCGCGCCACCACCGTGCTGAAATCGATCGCGCGGCGACGCGCCAGGTCGTCCTGCGCCGGCACCGCGAGCACCAGGCGGTCGTCGCGGAACGCAAACCGCTCGATGCCCGCGGGCAGCGCCGCATCCACCGCGATGCCGATCTCGGCGCGGCCGGCGGCGATGGCTTCGGCGATGCCGACGCTTTCCTGCTCCCCGGTGTCGATCGTCACCTGCGGATGATCGCGCAGGAAGCGCGCCAGCAGGTCAGGCAGATGCTCCGACAGGCTGGAGGTGTTGGCCAGCACGCGGATGCTGGTTTTCAGACCGCGGGCATAGCCGGCCAGATCGCCGCGCAGGTTGTCGGCGGCCGCGAGCACGATGCGGGCGTGATCGAGCAGGCTTTCCCCCGCCTCCGTCAGCGTCACGCCGTGGCGCCCACGCCGCAGCAGCGCGACGTCCAGCGCCCGTTCGAGCGTCCTGATCCGCTCGCTCACGGAGGCCAGCGCGAGGTTGGCGCGCGCCGCGCCATGGGTGATGCTGCGCGCCTCCGCCACGGCGACGAAAACCTGAAGGTCGACCAGATCGAAACGCATCGCATAAATATCCTTCGTTATTTCCGAAGGCTGTTTCCGGAATCTCCAGATTGCGCGGATCGACCCGTTCGGTCAATTTGCCGCCATGATCGAGACCAGCCTTTTCCTGATCGCCGCGGTGTTTTTGCTGGCCGGATTCGTCAAGGGCGTGATCGGGCTCGGCCTGCCGACGGTAGCGATGGGCCTGCTGGCGACGCGGATGGCGCCGGCGCACGCGCTGGCCATCGTCATCGCGCCGGCCATCCTCACCAATATCTGGCAGACCTTCGGCGGCCCCTATCTGCGGGACATCGTGCGGCGGCTGTGGCCGATGCTGCTCGGTCTTGTGATCGGCGTCTGGTGCGGCGCCGGCCTGATGACCGGCCCCCATGCGCGCTACGGAACGCCGATCCTCGGCCTGCTGCTGGTGATCTACGGCGTCATCGGCCTCGGCAGGGTCCGCTTCCGGGTACCGCGCCGGCACGAGACATGGATCGGCGGCGTGGTCGGCATCGTCACCGGCGTGGTGTCGGCGGCGACCGGCGTACAGGTGATCCCGTCGATGCCGTTCATGCAGGCGATCGGCCTCGACAAGGACGAACTGGTGCAGGCGCTCGGGGTGTTCTTCACCACCGCGACCGTCGCGCTCGCCTTCGGCCTTGCCGAGGCCGGGCTCCTCGACGTCTCGGTCGCCTGGCCGGGCATGGTGGCGATGGCGGCGGCGTTCGGCGGCATGTGGCTCGGGCAGGGCGTGCGCACGCGCATGCATCCGGAAGCGTTTCGCCGCTGGTTCCTGATCGCGATGATCGGGCTCGGCGTCTATCTCGCGGGCGAGGCGATATCGAAAATACGCGCGTAACGATCGCCGCGCGCCGAGCATAACGGTCTATCCATATTTCCAAGTGATCGTCCCCGCCCGCGCGGGGACGACGCTGAACAGGCCGCGCGGCCTTCCAAACCACACGCCCCTAAACCGCGCCCGATCCCGGCACGAAGGCATCGAACGCCGCCCAGAACTGGGCGCGATAGCGATCCTGCTCCTGGAGGATTTCGTGCCGCGCGCCGGGGATCACCAGGTGCGAGCCGACGCGCAGGTGATGGGCGAATTCCTCGATCGCCGGCGTCGAGACGATGCTGTCGGCACCGGCCGCGACCATCAGGACCGGCACGCGGACCTGGGCGGGATAGTTGATTTCGCGAAAGCCGTGCATGGCGCGGAAGGCGGTATCGGCCCAGGCCACCGTCGGCGCCGCGAGTCCCAGTTCCGGCGCCTCGTCGATGATCGCGGCGTTGCGCGCGTAGCGCACCGGGTCGCTGGTCAGCGGATTGCCGTCGAACGGTTCGGTGCCGACCAGCACGTCGCTGCCGCCGGGCACATAGTTGCCGCCCAGGCCCACGCCGCGCATCGCCATCAGCAATGCGCGCACCGGCCACGACGTGGTGCGCCCCGGCAGGTCGATCATCGGCGCCGACAGCACGATCCGTTCGAACCATTGCTTGCCGGAATGCGCCACCCGCATCAGGATGGCGCCACCCATCGAATGCGCCAGCGCGAAATACGGCGGCGGACAATCCGGCAGCACCACCTCCTTGTAGAGCGCCTCGACGTCGCGCTCGAAATCGGAGAAGCGCCGCACATAGCCTTTGCGCGGATCGCGCAGGCCGCGCTGCGAACCGCCCTGCCCGCGCCAGTCGATCATCGCCACCGCGAAGCCGCGGTCGCGCAGGTCGCGCACCGTCTCGAAATACTTTTCGATCTGTTCGCTGCGGCCGGTGAACACGCAGACGGTGCCCTTGCGGCCCGGCGGCGGCGCCCAGCGCGCGAACCGCAGGCTGACGCCGTCCGACGCGGTGATGGTGCCGCTGACGACATCCTCCGGGACCGGGTTCGCGGGGATCGAAACGAGCGGCATGGCAGGTATCATGGCAGGCGTCGCGGCAAGCGTCATGGATCGGGTCCGGGTTGAGAACGGATCGGGAGAAAGCGCCGGAAATCAAGGACTGGAACGCGGCGGGAGAAACAGCACCGCGCCTCTTGAACGCGGGAAGCCTCCTCCCATATCACCTTCGTGCAGGCCACTCTACAGGCTGCACGGACCAGCGCCCGGCCCGATCGGCGGGCGGGCAAGCCAGACGTCGCTGATACCAGACGTCGTTACCAGATGTCGCTTACCAGATGTCGCTCAATGGAGGACTGACCATGCGCAGCTTCGATCTCACCCCGTTCTATCGTTCCACCGTCGGCTTCGACCGCCTGTTTTCGCTGCTCGACCAGACCGCGGGCGACAACGCCCCGGGCTATCCGCCCTACAACATCGAGCGCACCGGCGAGAACGCCTTCCGTATCAGCGTCGCCGTTTCCGGCTTCTCCCAGAACGAGCTCTCCATCGTCGCGAAGGAAAACACGCTGACGATCAGGGGCGAGAAGGTCGCCAACGAGAACGGCGCACAATCCGAAGTGCTCTATCGCGGCATCGCCGCGCGCGCCTTTGAGCGTCAATTCCAGCTTGCCGATTTCGTGCAGGTGAAGGACGCCTCGCTCGAGAACGGCCTGCTCCACGTCGATCTCGTCCGCGAGATTCCCGAGGCCAAGAAGCCGCGCCAGATTCCGATCTCGGCTCCGGCCACTACCGAGGCTCCGGTCCTCGAGGGCGCCGGCGAGAAGGCCGCGGCCTGATCGGCCCAGCGGCTCGGCACTGAATCCGCATCACGTCGAAAACGCCCCGGTTGCGCCGGGGCGTTTTGTCGTCGCGCGAATTCCGGCGTTCGCGACCGCCGCCGTCTTCTGCTAATCCAGCCCCTGTACCGGCGGCATCGCCTGGGTCGGCAGGATGGCCGGCGCTGCCGGCCTGGCCGCGGCCTCGTCCGGCGGCTTCCCGAGCGCAGGTGCAGGCGCCGCATCGTGCGCCGGGGCCGCCCTGGCGACATCGGCTGACCGTCTCGCGGCCTTCGGCCTGCGATGCGGTTGGGCCGCCGGTTCGGAACCGACCGCCCTTGCCGCAACCGGCTTCACGCGGTGAGGCGCCGCCTTCGGCACCGGCACCTCGCGCGGCAGGCTCGCCACTCGCGGCACCGATGCGGGCGGACGCGGCGGCCGCCGCAGGCCGACCGGCGGACGCCCGGAGCCGTAGACCACCACCAGTTCGTCATCGAACCGATCGCTCATCAGCCGGGCCGGCGTGAAGCTGCGGATGCGTCCGGACCGGGCATCCACCACCAGCCGCCCGTCGTCGCCATCGGGGCTGATGACGGAAACCGTGTAGACCGGCCCGCGCGCGCGGGGCAGCCCGAGCAACGCGAACCCGTTGGCGCGCGCCACCCGCGAAATCATCCGCGGCGGCAGGACCTGCGGGGCGGAAGCGGACCGCGGCATCGCCGCATAGGCATCGTCCGGATCGCCGGCGATCGCGCCGGGCTCCGTCTCGATGACATAAGGCGCCGGCACCTGAGCCCGCGCCCATGTGCCAGCCGCCAGCACCCCGGCCATAACGGCCAGTCCCACGATCTTCATGACAGTCCCTGCTCCTGTTCCCGCGCCGGCCGCGCCTCCCGGCCGATCGATGCCCCAAGCCTCGGGAGCGATTCCGGCGCGGCTTGGGCCGAAACGCGGCATGTTCGGCCCGAAATCGTGGCCTGCCACCCATCCCGGCGCCCGTGCCACGGTGCTTGCGCCGCCCCCGCGACATCGCCTTCGGGCAGCAAAATTGCACACGGAAACGGGACTCGGTCGCGCTTGTGTGATAGACAAAAATTTGGCAATGTTCACGTTAGGACAGCATGGCTGTCTTAGTTTGGGCCGTCTTGCGGCCCGGAAACTGCCCCTGGGAAGCAGACTGCCTTCAACGCCGAATGCGCCGGCAGGCCCTTTGCCAGGGATCATGAAGATCGGGAATTCTTGACAATCGCGGCTCGCTGCGCGCGGGCGGTGACCCTGAAAGTGGGTGCCGCGATGGTCGAAGGGTGCGCCGGGGACACATGTACAAATGCCCTTCATGGGGTGAGAGGACAGATATGAGCGGGTCGGAATTCGAACGCGGAACGATCGTGACGGAGACGCTTTCAGCGCATTCGGCGACCGAGCCCGTCAAAGCCGGCGGCGCTCCCGAACATACGCGCGAGCATGCTCGTGAACATACCTGGCGCCCGGCCGCGCACGGCCTGTACGACCCGTCGCTGGAGAAGGACTCGTGCGGCGTCGGCTTCATCGCCGACATCAAGGGCCGCAAGTCGCACCAGATCGTCGCGGACGCGCTGTCGATCCTCTGCAATCTCGAGCATCGCGGCGCGGTCGGCGCCGATCCGCGCGCCGGCGACGGCGCCGGCATCCTGGTGCAGATTCCGCATGCCTTCTTCGCGCGCAAGGCGCAGGAAGCCGGCTTTTCGTTGCCCGAACCCGGCCAATACGCGATCGGCGCGCTGTTCATGCCGCGCGACGACGCCTGGCGGAAGGTCATCAAGAGCATCATCACGGACGAGATCCGCGGCGAGCAGCTGACCGTGCTCGGCTGGCGCACGGTGCCGACGGACAATTCGTCGCTCGGCGTCACGGTGAAGCCGACCGAGCCGGCCAACATGCAGGTGTTCATCGGCCGCGGCGCGCATATCACGTCCGACGACGAATTCGAACGCCGCCTCTACATCCTGCGCAAGTCGATCTCGCAGGCGATCTATCAGCGCCGCGAGCGCTCGCTGTCGGGCTACTACACCGTCTCGCTGTCGTGCCGGACCGTGATCTACAAGGGCATGTTCCTCGCCGACCAGCTCGGCAAGTATTATCCCGACCTGCACGAGCCCGATTTCGACAGCGCGCTGGCGCTGGTGCATCAGCGCTTCTCCACCAACACCTTCCCGGCCTGGTCGCTCGCGCACCCTTACCGGATGATCGCCCATAACGGCGAGATCAACACGCTGCGCGGCAACGTCAACTGGATGGCGGCACGACAGGCGTCGGTGCAGTCGGACCTGTTCGGCAAGGACATCAGCCGGCTATGGCCGATCTCCTATGAAGGCCAGTCCGACACCGCCTGCTTCGACAACGGCCTCGAATTCCTCGTGCAGGGCGGCTATCCGCTGGCGCACGCGGTGATGATGATGATTCCCGAAGCATGGGCCGGCAATCCGCTGATGGACGAGCAGCGCCGCGCCTTCTACGAATACCATGCCGCGCTGATGGAGCCGTGGGACGGCCCGGCCGCGATCGCCTTCACCGACGGCCGCCAGATCGGCGCGACGCTGGATCGCAACGGCCTGCGCCCGGCGCGCTATCTCGTCACCAGGGACGACCGCATCCTGATGGCGTCCGAAATGGGCGTGCTGAAGATTCCGGAGGACCAGATCGTCACCAAGTGGCGGCTGCAGCCCGGCAGGATGCTGCTGGTCGACCTCGAACAGGGCCGCCTGATTCCGGACGAGGAAATCAAGGCGTCGCTGGCGGCGAGCCATCCCTATCAGGAATGGCTGGACCGCACCCAGATGCGGGTCGAGGAAATGCCCGATGCGGAGCCGACCGGCGCGCGCAGCAACCTGTCGCTGCTCGACCGCCAGCAGGCCTTCGGCTACAGCCAGGAGGACATCGCGCTCCTGATGAATCCGATGGCCGCGCTGGGCGAGGAAGCCACCGGATCAATGGGCACCGATACGCCGCTGTCGGCGCTGTCCGACAAGGCCAAGCTGCTGTTCACCTACTTCAAGCAGAACTTCGCGCAGGTGACCAACCCGCCGATCGACCCGATCCGCGAAGAGATCGTGATGAGCCTGGTCTCGATCATCGGGCCGCGGCCGAACCTGTTCGACCACGAAGGCGTGTCGCGCACCAAGCGGCTCGAAGTGCATCAGCCGATCCTGACCGACGCCGATCTCGAGAAGATCCGCTCGATCGACAACGTCGCCGATTCGCATTTCGTCTCGCGCACGCTCGACACCACCTTCCACGCCGGGCTCGGCGCCGCCGGCCTGGAGCAGGTGCTCGACGAGCTTTGCGGCGGCGCGGAAGCCGCTGTGCGCGACGGCGTCAACATCATCATCCTGTCCGACCGCGTGGTCAGCGCCGACCGGATTCCGATCCCGTCGCTGCTGGCCTGCGCGGCCGTGCATCATCACCTGATCCGCGTGGGCCTGCGCACCTCGGTCGGCCTGGTCGTGGAATCCGGCGAACCGCGCGAAGTGCATCACTTCGCCTGCCTCGCCGGCTACGGCGCCGAGGCGATCAACCCTTACCTCGCCTTCGAGAGCATCATCGCCATGAAGGACCAGCTTCCCGCGAAGCTGGAGGACAAGGAGATCGTCAAGCGCTACATCAAGTCGATCGGCAAGGGCCTGATGAAGGTGATGTCCAAGATGGGCATCTCGACCTATCAGTCCTATTGCGGCGCCCAGATCTTCGACGCCGTCGGCCTCAAGGCGGATTTCGTCGCCAAGTATTTCGCCGGCACCCACACCCGCATCGAGGGCGTCGGCCTGGCCGAGATCGCCGAGGAATCGGTGCGCCGCCATGCCGACGCCTTCGGCGACATGCCGGTCTATCGCAACGCGCTCGACGTCGGCGGCGAATACGCCTTCCGCACCCGCGGCGAGGATCACGCCTGGACGGCCGAGTCGGTGGCGGCGCTGCAGCACGCGGTGCGCGGCAACTCGCAGGACCGCTATCGCGCCTTCGCGAAGACCCTCAACGAGCAGTCCGAGCGCCTGCTGACGCTGCGCGGCCTGTTCCGCATCAAGTCGGCGGAAGACGAGAAGCGCAAGCCGGTGCCGCTCGACGAAGTCGAGCCGGCGAAGGAGATCGTCAAGCGCTTCGCCACCGGCGCGATGTCGTTCGGCTCGATTTCCCGCGAGGCGCACACCACGCTGGCGATCGCGATGAACCGCATCGGCGGCAAGTCGAACACCGGCGAAGGCGGCGAGGAAGTGGATCGCTTCAAGCCGATGCCGAACGGCGATTCGATGCGGTCGGCGATCAAGCAGGTCGCTTCCGGCCGCTTCGGCGTCACCACGGAGTATCTCGTCAACTCCGACATGATCCAGATCAAGATGGCGCAGGGCGCCAAGCCCGGCGAAGGCGGGCAATTGCCCGGCCACAAGGTGGACGCCACCATCGCCAAGGTGCGGCACTCGACGCCGGGCGTCGGCCTGATCTCGCCGCCGCCGCACGACGACATCTACTCGAACGACGACCTCGCGCAGCTCATCTACGACCTCAAGAACGTCAATCCGGACGGCCAGGTCTCGGTGAAGCTGGTGTCCGAGATCGGGGTCGGCACGGTCGCCGCCGGCGTCGCCAAGGCGCGCGCCGATCACGTCACCATTTCGGGCTTCGAGGGCGGCACCGGCGCGAGCCCGCTGACCTCGATCAAGCACGCCGGCTCGCCGTGGGAGATCGGCCTTGCCGAAACCCATCAGACCCTGGTGCGCGAACGGCTGCGCAGCCGCATCGCGGTGCAGGCCGACGGCGGCTTCCGCACCGGCCGCGACGTGGTGATCGGCGCGCTGCTGGGCGCCGACGAATTCGGCTTCGCCACCGCGCCGCTGATCGCGGCGGGCTGCATCATGATGCGCAAGTGCCACCTCAACACCTGCCCGGTCGGCGTCGCCACCCAGGATCCGGTGCTGCGCAAGCGCTTCACCGGCCAGCCGGAGCACGTCGTCAACTTCTTCTTCTTCGTCGCGGAGGAAGTGCGCGAGATCATGGCGCAGCTCGGCTACCGCACCTTCAACGAGATGGTCGGCCAGACCCAGATGCTGGACCAGACCCGGCTGGTCGCGCACTGGAAGGCCAAGGGGCTGGACTTCTCGAATCTGTTCGTGCGGCAGCCGGAAGAGCCCGGCCAGACCATCTATCATTCCGAATCGCAGGACCATCATCTCGACAGGGTGCTGGACCGCAGGCTGATCGATCAGGCGCAGGCGGCGATCGATCGCGGCGCGCCGCTGACGATCGCGACCGAGATCAACAACACCGACCGCAGCGCCGGCGCGATGCTTTCGGGCGCCGTAGCCAAGAATTACGGCCATACGGGACTTCCCGACGACACCATCCACGTCAATCTCACGGGCACCGCCGGACAGGCATTCGGCGCCTGGCTGGCGCGCGGCGTCACCTTCGAGCTCGAAGGCGAAGGCAACGACTATGTCGGCAAGGGCCTTTCCGGCGGCCGCATCATCGTCAAGCCGCCGGCGATCTCCGGCATCGTGCCGGAAGAATCGATCATCGTCGGCAACACCGTGATGTATGGCGCGATCCAGGGCGAATGCTATTTCCATGGCGTCGCGGGCGAGCGTTTCGCCGTGCGCAATTCGGGCGCCGTCGCCGTGGTCGAGGGCGCCGGCGATCACTGCTGCGAATACATGACCGGCGGCATCGTCGTCGTGCTCGGCAAGACCGGGCGCAACTTCGCGGCCGGCATGTCGGGCGGCGTCGCCTATGTGCTCGACGAGGACGGCGAATTCCCCAGGCTGTGCAATCTGGCGATGGTCGAGCTCGAGCCGGTGCTCTCCGAGGAGATGATCAACGAGCGGGCCTTCCATCAGCAAGGCGACCTCGAGGCCCATGGCCGGGTCGACGTCTTCGCCAACCTGCTCGGCGCCGATGTCGAGCGCCTGCACGTGCTGATCTCGCGCCATGCCAAGTTCACCGGCTCGAAGCGCGCGCAGCACATCCTCGCGAACTGGGAGGACTACCTGCCCAGGTTCCGCAAGGTGATGCCGGTCGAGTACCGCCGCGCCCTGAAGGAATTGCGGGTCGCCGAGACCATCGAACCGCAGATCGCGATCGGGGGGCATGAGGCTGCCGAATGACACGGACGAGCCGCGTTGCGGTCCTTCACCGGATCGCTTCCCTGGTGGCGGCTGCGGCCGTGCCGGCAGCGCTGTTCTGCATCAACGGCGTGCTTGAGCCTTGGATGTTCGTTCTGGGTGCCGTGATCGGATTCGGTTGCTGGTACTTCTTTCCTTTCTTTCTACCGTGAGTGTGAGACGCCATGGGCAAGATTACGGGTTTTCTTGAAATCGACCGGCACGACCGCAAGTACGAGCCGGTCGCGGAGCGCCTGAAGAACTATCGTGAGTTCGTCATTCCGCTCGACGAGAAAGACCTGCGCGACCAGGCCGCGCGCTGCATGAACTGCGGCGTGCCCTATTGCCATGGCACCGGCTCGGTCGAGCCCGGCACGCCGGGCTGTCCGGTCAACAACCAGATTCCGGACTGGAACGACCTCGTCTATCGCGGCGAATGGGAGGAGGCGACGCGCAACCTGCACTCCACCAACAACTTCCCGGATTTCACCGGCCGCATCTGCCCCGCGCCGTGCGAGGCGTCGTGTACGCTGAACCTGATCGAGGCGCCGGTGACGATCAAGACCATCGAGCAGGCGATCTCCGAGCGCGGATGGCAGAACGGCTGGATCAAGCCCGAGATCGCCGCCCACAAGACCGGAAAGAAGGTCGCCGTGGTCGGCTCCGGCCCTGCCGGCATGGCCTGCGCGCAGCAGCTGGCGCGGGCCGGCCATGACGTTCACCTCTACGAGAAGAATGCCAAGGCCGGCGGCCTGCTGCGCTACGGCATTCCGGACTTCAAGATGGAGAAGGACGTCATCGACCGTCGCGTCAGGCAGATGGAGGCCGAGGGCGTCACCTTCCATTACGGCGCGCCGGTGGGCGGCAGCGCCAGGGGCGCGATCGATCCGCGGCAACTGGCGAACGACCACGATGCCGTGGTGCTGACCGGCGGCGCCGAGGCGCCGCGCGACCTGCCGATCCCGGGCCGCAACCTCGACGGCATTCATTTCGCGATGGACTTCCTGCCGCAGCAGAACCGCCGCGTCGGCAACGAGCCGCTCGGCGACGTCAAGGATATCCTCGCCGGCGGCAAGCATGTGGTGGTGATCGGCGGCGGCGATACCGGCTCCGACTGCATCGGCACCTCGCTGCGCCAGGGCGCGCTCTCGGTGACCCAGCTCGAGATCATGTCCGCGCCGCCGGAGCATGAGAACAAGGGCCTGACCTGGCCGAACTGGCCGCTGAAGATGCGCACCTCGTCGAGCCAGGCGGAAGGCGCGGCCCGCGAATTCGCCGTGCTGACGCAGAAATTCGAGGGCGAGGACGGCAAGGTCACCAAGCTGCATTGCGTGCGCGTGGACGAGAAATTCCTGCCGATCCCGGACAGCGAGTTCGCCCTCGATGCCGGCCTCGTGCTGCTCGCCATGGGCTTCGTGCATCCGGTCCACGAGGGGCTGCTGAAAACCCTCGGCGTCGACCTCGACCAGCGCGGCAACGTGCGGGCCAACATGAGCGACTATCAGACCTCGCTGCCGAAGGTCTTCACCGCCGGCGATATGCGGCGCGGCCAGTCGCTGGTGGTCTGGGCCATCCGCGAGGGCCGGCTCTGCGCCCGCTCGGTCGACACCTTCCTGATGGGATCGACCAGCCTGCCGCGCTGACGCCTGCGCGCGGGTCGCCGCGGCCCCATCAAGCGGACGCGGAAGGCCGAGCCACGCTCGACTTGCCAGGCTGTTGAAGACCTCTCTGTGGTCATTCCGGTCTGTGGTCATTCCGGACGCCGCGCGAGCGGCGATCCGGAATCCAGACATGCGAAGACAATCGGCGGGGCTGGATTCCGGGTTCGCACCGTCGGTGCGCCCCGGAATGACGGCTGGGGATTTTCTCGATGGCCTGTGACAGGTTTGGATTGCAGGCTTATTCCGCCGCCTGCCGGGCCACGGTCGGCGCGTCGCCGGCCACGGTGGCACGGCGCATGTCGCGCGGCTGCGACTGGTCGTAGCGCCGGACGCGGTGCATGGTCTGGCGGTTGTCCCACATCACGAGATCATGCAGCTTCCATTTATGCACGTGGACGAATTCCGGCTGCGTCGCATGCTCGTTCAGATCGCGCAGCAGCACGCGCGCTTCCGGCGCCGACATGCCGACGATGCCGCCGGCGTGGGACGACAGGTACAGCGACTTTCGGCCATGCACCGGATGGGTGCGCACCAGCCGCTGCAGCACCGGCTTGAACATCCGCTTCTCGTCCTCGCTGTAGTCGAGGAAACCGAGCGCGCCCCGCGAATACATCAGCGAGTGCTCGCAGATCATGTCCTCGATTTCGGCCTTGGTCGCATCGTCGAGCGCATCATAGGCCGCGCGCATGTCGGCGAATTCGGTATTGCCGCCCGTGGGATTGACCACCCGCGCCGACAGCAGCGAGAACTTCGCCGGGACCGGCCGGAACGAACTGTCGGAATGCCACAGGCAGTTGCCGAGATTGAACAGGTGGGTGCGATGGTCCTTCGGCAGCGGCTTGCCGTCCTTGCCGAGATTGCCGACATCGGCGAGGCCGGACGAGAGGCGGTAGTCCTCGCTCCTGGTGACGGTGCCGCCGGCCCGGTTCTCCCGCGGCCCGAAATTGGCGGCGAACCGCAATTGCTGCTCGTCGTCGATGTCCTGATCGTGAAACACCAGCACCGCGTAGCGATCCATCGCGGCCTCGACCTCGCGCGCCTCGTCGGGCGTGAGCGGCTTGCGGAGATCGAGGCCCGAGACCTCGCCGACGAAATGCGGATGGATCTGGCGAATGCTGACGGCCATGGCGTATCCTCGCTTGTCGCTGTTGCTTTCGACGGAAGGCTACGCGCGAGGCCCGCAAAGTCAACGCACCGGCGACGCATACCCCTCTCCCTCACAGGCAGAGGCGCACGGGCCGAGGCGGTCGCGCCCGCCGTCACGCATTGCGCGCCATCAGCCCGCCATCGACCGGGATCACCGCGCCGGTGAGGAACGAGGCCGCCGGCAGGCACAGGCTCAGCGTCATATGCGCCACCTCCTCCGGGTCGCCGTAGCGGTTGAGCGCGGTGCGGCGCCTGGCATAGATCGCCTTGTGCTCGTCGGAAATCCGCGCCGTCATGGCGGTGGTGATCGGCCCCGGGCAGATGCAGTTCACGGTGATGCCCTCGCGCCCCAATTCCACCGCGAGCGAACGGGTCAGGCCGGTGACGCCGGCCTTCGCCGCGGAATACGGGCTGTGCAGCGCGGTGGCGCCGAGCGCCTCGGTCGAGGCGATGTTGACGATGCGCGGACTTTTCGACTTGCGCAGGTAGGGCAGCACGGCGCGGATCATGCGCTGCTGCGCGGTCAGGAGCACCGCGACCGCGCGGTCCCACATGGCGTCGTAGCCGGCATCGTCGATCGGCAGCGCCACCGAGATTCCGGCATTGTTGACGATGATATCGATGCCGCCGAAATGCGCAGCGACCTCCCCGACGACGCGGCGCACGGCCTCCGCATCGACGACGTCGAGCTGCCAGGCCCTGGCGGCGCCGCCGCTCGCGGTGATCGCATCCGCGACCGCCGACGCCCCGGCGCCGTCATAGTCGGTGACCGCGACATTGGCGCCTTCGGCGGCGAAGACGCGCGCGGTCGCGCGCCCCATGCCGTTCGCGGCGCCGGTGACGATCACCGTCAGCCCCTTCACCGAACGGCTGAGCTGCTTGAATTCCGATTCCTTCACATCCGACATGGCGTTTTCTCCGCGCGTTTCTTGTGACTGTTCCAGGCAAGGGAATACGGCGCGACGGCATCGATGACAACCGGACACCGCGCGCGGGCGCATGGCTTGATTCGCAAGGCTCGACGCGCAAGACCTCGCGCGCATCGCGACATCGGCCCGCGCAAGCGACGTCGCCGCGTGCAAACGTGGTGACGCGATGATCGGGGGACGTGTCGAACGCCAGCGCTACTGGAACAGCCGCGACAGCCAGTCGACGGGGCCGGACGGCATCATCTGCGGCCGCTGGACATAGATGCGACGCTGCCCGTTCTCGCCGCGCGCCACCCGCGGGTCCGACGGCGGACGATTGACATGACGCCGCTTCGGCTTCTCCGCGGCGCCTTCGCCGGCCGCCTTGTCGGACGGCGCGGCAACCGCCACCACCGGATCGCCGGCCTTCTCGCGCGCCATCTCGCGGCGCGGCCAGGCGAAATCGTCGGCGCGGCCGGCCGGCGCGGCCACCGCATCGCCGTTGGTCAGGGTGCGTTTGGCCTGCGGGTCGGCCGTCGCCTGGCGCGTCGTCGGACCGCCCAGCAGCTGATCGGTGCCGACCGACGAGGCCACCAGCGGCATGATCGGACCCGCGACCGGCCGCGGCGGCGGACCCAGCGGCTTCGCGGCTTCCGGCTTGGCGGCATTGTCGTCCGGGGAGCCGGAATCGGCCGGAATCTCGATCAGCGTCGAGCGGCCGGCCATGATCCGGGTGATCTCGCGCTCGACGTAATGCGCAAGCTTGCGGGCGCCCGCCTTGGTGAAGAACACGCCGTCATAGGAACGCAGGCGGCGGGTCTGCCCTTCGAAGTCCGGGCCTTGCAGCACATAGCGGCCGGCGTCGTCGACGAAACCATCCCAGACATCGACATAGGTGATGCCGGCGCGACCGGCCGCCTCGCGATAGAGCGAATCCAGGAACAGGGCGTCGGCGGTCGACCTGGTGCCGCGGATCGCCGGCAGGCCGACCCAGACCACCGGGACGCCCCTGGTCTTCAGCACCGCGATCATCTGGTCGATCTTCCGGGTGTAAAGCTCCGCCCAGCGTTCGTCGTGGAAGCGATGCAAACCGCCGCGCCGCGAGGTCTTCTCGGGCGGCGCGTCATCATCGTCGGCGGCGTCGGCCGACTTGTCGTCGGCCTTGTCCCGGTCGTCGCCGGCGTCCTTGTCGTCGCCGGCGGTTTCGCGGATCGAGCGGCGATCGTGAATGCCCAGCATCACCACGATGACGTCCGGCTTCTCGGTCGCCAGAATCTCCTTCGCCGCCGCCGCCCAGTCCGAAGGCTGCCCCCTCGGCTGATAGCGGATCAGGCCGGAGACGGTCTTGTATTTCCGGATCACCCCCCATTCCGGCGTCTCGCTGAGCGCGTTCTCGAGGCCATAGGCCAGCCAGTCGGCCATGGCATCGCCGAGCACCAGCACATTACGCTCGGCCGGCGTCTCGCGCTTCTCCGGGGCCGGCGCGCGGGAATAGTCCTGCCGCTCCACCGGCCGCGGCCGGGCGCGCGGCTGCTCGAACGGCGCGAAGAACCCGTTGCCGCCGAACCAGCCGCCACCGCCGCCGCGCTGCGGGCGATGGGCCGGCCCTTCGAAGAACGGAAAGAGCTGCGCCGATGCGGGAGCCGCAACGCCGAGCAGCATGGCGCCAGCCACCGCAATCACCCGCAAGGGGGGCCGTCGGGTCAGGTAGCGAAAAGCGCGTTTCATGATTCGCATCGGCGTTGGTCGCGGAAAAGGGACTTCGAGCCAGAAACCATAGGGACGAATTCAGGCCGGAACCGGGCAAGGCCGGCATCCTGCGGTCGCACCTATAAATCGGGCCGCGATCCCGACCGTCAAGCCCGCAGCACAGGGCTCTCGACGGCAGGGTGACCGGAAGGGTCGCCCGGCCCCCCGATCGCCGCCGCGATCCTGTCGTCGATCCGGCGCGCCAGCGCCTCGCTCACCCGGACCATCGGCAAACGGACCTCCGGACTGTCGATCAGCCCCTGCCGCCACAGCCAGTGCTTGATCGGCGCCGGGCTGGGCTCGGCGAACAGCAGGCGCGGCAGGTCGGCCAGCGTCCTCCAGGCGGCCAGCGCCGTGGCCCGGTTGCCGGCGCGGATGTGCCCCGCGACCTGCGCAAATGCGGCCGTCTCGACATGGGCGGAGGCGAGAATACCGCCATCCGCGCCTTGCGCCAACGCGCTGTAGAACAGCGCGTCCTCGCCGGTCAGGATGGCGAAGCCCGGCGGACGCCGGCACAGCAGGTCGACCGATTGCAGCGTATCGGCCGAGCAGTCCTTCAACCCCACGATATTGGTGCATTCGGCGAGCCGCAGCATGGTATCGTTGCTGATGTTCACCGCCGTCCGGTAGGGGATGTTGTAGAGCATGACCGGCCGCGCCGTGGCCTCCGCGAGCGCCGCGAAGTGCAGGTACAGGCCCTGCTGCGACGGCCGCGTGTAGGACGGCGCCGAGATCAGGTAGCCGTCGACCGGCCACGTCTCGGTGCGCGCGATCATCGCCGCGACCTTGCGGGTGTCGCTGCCGGCAAGGCCGAGATAGAGCGGAATGCGCCGCCGCGCGGCGGTGAGTTCGGTGGCGCAGACTTCCGCCAGACGCCCGGCCTCGGCTTCATCCAGCGTCAGCCCCTCGCCCGTGGTCGCGCCCAGGATCAGTCCGTCGATTGCGGTTCCGGCGTAATGACGCACCAGCCGGCGCAGCGACGGCGTGTCGAGTTCGCCGTCGCGAAATGGCGTGATCAGCGGCAGCCAGACGCCGGACGGTCGTTGTTGAAGCGTGGATATCGGCGTGGACATCGGTAAAGTCTCCTGTTCGAGCCGGGAACGGAGACACCTCGCACGTCACCCCCGTCCGGACCGGCGGGGTTGAGGTTCAGTCTGCAGCGATAAGGAATTACGCGCGCGGACGGCCTGCCCCGATAAGGGCAGCGCGTTTGCGGAGGCTGTGGGCGGCGCGCGTCATGGATTGCTGATGCGCCGTGCCGCGAACGGAGTCAAGCGTATCCGCGTTTGGACAGGCACGGCGTTTATTCGCCCGTCATTGCAAGGAGCCCCCGGATCGGCGCCGTGCGCGGCCCCGTTGCGCGACCCCGTTGGCGCGCAATGACGATCCCCTCTCAGCTCATTCCGTCCTCAGCGCCGGCGCAGGCGATCCAGCACGTCAGAGGAGGCGAAGCCGTCGGCGGGGGTGCCGATGGAAGCCTGGAAATTGCGCAGCGCCGCGCGGGTCAGGCTGCCGATCCGGCCATCCGGCCTGCCGCGATAGAAGCCGCGCTCGGCGAGCAACTGCTGCAGTTCGAGTCGCTCGGCCCGCGACAGCACGCGCTCCTGCCGCGGCCAAGGCTGCGCGAACGGCTGGCCGCCGCGCAGCCGGTCGGCGAAATGGCCGATCGCGAGGGCGTAAGCCTCGGCCGGATTGTATTTCATGATGACGCGGAAGTTCTTCAGCATCAGGAAGCCCGGCCCCTCGCTGCCGGCCGGCGCCAGCAGGTAAGCCCTGTCGCCGGGCCGGGGAAACCCTTTTCCATCGGGCCGCGTGACGCCGAGATGCTGCCATTGCGCCAGCGTCATCACCTTGCCGCGGTCGGCCTGCATGTAATTGAAGCCGCGCGGCACCATGACCTCATAGCCCCAGGTCTTGCCGCTCTGCCAGCCGTCGCGCTTGAGATTGTTGGCGGTGGAGGCGATCAGGTCGGCCGGGTTGTCGACGACATCGCGGCGGCCGTCGCCGTCGGAATCGACGGCGTAGCGCTTGAACGATGTCGGCATGAACTGGGTGCCGCCGAACGCCCCCGCCCACGAGCCCTTCAGGTGCTCGGGCCGCACGTCGCCGCGATGCAGGATTTCCAGCGCCGAAAGGAATTCGTCCTTGAAGTAGGCCTGCCGGCGGCCGACGCAGGCCAGCGTCGCGGTGGAGTTCACCACGCTGCGGTCGCCGCCCTGGGTGCCGTAATTCGACTCGATGCCCCAGATCGAGGCGACGATATAGCGATCGACGCCGTAGGCGCGCTCCATGGCGTCGAACTGCGGCTTGTACCGGGCAAGGATCTCGCGGCCGCGGGCGATGCGGGTGTCGTTGACCAGGATATCGAGATAGTCCCAGATCGCCTTGGTGAATTCGGGCTGCGAGTCCATCAGGTCCATCAGCCGCAGGTCGGGATAGAGCCCGGCGGTGTCGCGCTGGAAGCTTTCCCGCGAGACGCCGCGGCGCGCCGCATCCGGCCACATCGCCGCGATGCAGTTCGGAAAGTTCGCCGCCGCCTGACGGATCGCCGCCGCCGTCATCAGCGGGTTTCCCGAGGCGCCGTCGGTGCCGCTCCAGGATTTGGCGTTGCCGCTGGGCGCCGGCGCGTCATTGGTCGGCGCCCGGCTGCCAGCGGCCGGCGCATTGGCGCGCTGGAACGGCGACTGCTGCGTGATCGAACTGGTGAAGATGGTGTCGAGGAAGCTCAAAGGGCCGCCGCCGCTCGCGGACTGCGCCGCGGCCGCGTCCGACAGCGCCAGCATTGCAAGCGCGAAACCCGCCGCTCCGCCGATCAGCCGCCACCCCCGCGCCCTGCTTTCCATCCGCTGCATCCCGTCGTCCCTATCGTCGAATTCCGTCCTTTTCAGGAGGCCCTCTCAGGGTTTCCATGAACTTAACAGAATGCGATTTTCCGGGATATCCGGGCGGGCGAAGGGTCGCAGCCGGCGCATGCCGGCCTGGGACGGGAACGGACCATCACACATCCGCCTTTGTTGTTGGCTGCAAACGGTCTACGACCTCCGTCATGCCGGTTCCCACACCGATCCTTTCCATTGGCAAAGAGCGCTCATGAAAATCCGCAAAGCTGTGTTTCCGGTTGCCGGTCTCGGCACCCGCGTCCTCCCCGCCACCAAGGCGATGCCGAAGGAGATGCTGACCATCGTCGACCGGCCGCTGATCCAGTATGTGGTGGACGAGGCCAGGGAAGCCGGCATCGAGCACTTCATCTTCGTCACCGGGCGCAACAAGGGCGTGATCGAGGACCACTTCGACAGGATGTTCGAACTCGACGCCACGCTGGAAGCACGCGGCAAGACCGCCGAGCAGAACCTGCTGGCGCAGTTCCAGCCGCCGGCCGGCGCCATGAGTTTCACCCGGCAGCAGGCGCCGCTCGGCCTCGGCCACGCGGTATGGTGCGCCCGCGATATCGTCGGCGACGAGCCGTTCGCCGTGGTGCTGCCGGACGAACTGGTGCTCAACACGCCCGGCGTACTGAAGCAGATGATCGCCGCCGCCGAGGCGCTCGGCGACAAGGCCAACCTGATCGCGGTGGAGGCCGTGCCCGAAGACATGACCCACAATTACGGCGTGGTCGGCGTCGGCGAGCGGCTCGGCAAGGTGTTCGCCGTCGAGGGCATGGTGGAGAAGCCGCCGAAGGGCACCGCGCCCTCCAACCTGTCGATCACCGGGCGCTACATCCTGCAGCCGGAAATCTTCAATATCCTCGAGACGCAGGAGCGTGGCGCCGGCAACGAGATCCAGCTCACCGACGGCATGAAGAAGCTGGCCGAGACGCAAAAGTTCTACGGCCTCGAATTCGAGGGCGAGCGGCACGACTGCGGGTCGCGCGCCGGCTTCCTGCGCGCCAACATCGCTTACGGCATGGCGCGTCCCGACCTGCGTGACGGCCTGCTCGCGGAAATGAAACGGTATTTTTGAGCGAGGCCGGGATTCGGGGCATCCGCGCGCAGGCGGCGACCTCGCGCTGGACAGGCGCGCCGGCTTCCGCGACGATGCCGCCGGGATTCAACCACCAGGATCAAACCCGACCCGAGGAAACCTCCATGACCCGTGTTATCGCTCTCGCCGGCGCCAGCCTGATCGCGCTCGCAACCGCCGCACATGCCGGCGATCCGCCGAAGCTGCCGACCGCGGCACAAAGCGATCCCATCGCCAACAAGGTGATGCAGGGCTTCCCGCCGCCGCCGGACAAGATCGTGCGCTTCGGCAACGGCACCAGCGGCAAATTCCCGGGAACGCGCTGGGCTTTCAGCCACATCCGCGAACTGGTGCCGACGGCCAGTGTCTGGCGTGGCGAGGGCGCGGTCTCGGTGCTGCCGCGCGCGATGCGCGACATCGACAAGATTGCCGTCACCACCATGGACGGCAAGGCGATCACGTTCGGCGACATGCCGGCGCTGACCTATGCCGACGGCCTGCTGGTGCTGCACAAGGGCAAGGTGATCTACGAGAAGTATTTCGGCGCCGGCGACGCGCACAAGCCGCACATCGCGTTCTCGGTGACGAAGTCCTTCGTCGGCACGCTGGCGGCGGTGCTCGCCGCGCAGGGCAAGCTCGACCCCGATGCGCAGATCGTCAAATACGTTCCCGAATTGAAGGACTCCGCCTACGGCGACGCCACCGTGCGCGAGGTGATGGACATGACCATCGGCGTCAAATATTCGGAAAACTATTCCGATCCGAAGGCCGAGGTGTTCGACTACGCCCGCGCCGGCGGAATGGTGCCGCAGCCGCCGGGCTACAGCGGCCCGAAGAACTTCTACGACTTCCTCGTCAAGCTGCAGAAGGAAGGCGAGCACGGCAAGGTGTTCGCCTACAAGACCTCCAACGCCGAGGTGCTGGCCTGGATCGTGAAGCGCGCATCCGGCAAATCGCTGGCCGACCTGCTGTCGACCGAGATCTGGCAGAAGCTCGGCACCGAGGAAGACGCTTATTTCATGGTCGATTCGATCGGCACCGAATCCGGCGGCGGCGGACTGAACACCACCCTGCGCGACCTTGCCCGCTTCGGCGAGATGATCCGCAACAAGGGCAAGTTCAACGGCCGGCAGGTGATTCCGGAAGCCGCCGCCGCGGAAGTCGCCAAGGGCGGCGACAAGGCGAAATTCGCCCATGCGGCCTACAAGACGCTGCCCGGCTGGTCCTATCACGACATGTGGTGGCACACCGACAACGAGAACGGCGCTTTCGCCGCGCGCGGCATCTACGGCCAGTCGATCTATATCGATCCCAAGGCCGAGATGGTGATCGTGCGCTATGCCTCGCATCCCTACGCGGCCAATGCCGCCAACGATCCGGTGACGCTGCCGTCCTATTACGCGCTGGCAAAGGAACTGATGAAGAAGTAGCGACACGGCCGCTCACGCAGGCGCGGCGGCGCGCCCGCGCACCGCCCTTGCTTCCGTCATCATCGGCGAAGGCGGATGATCCGGTATTCCGGGGCGCTTTCGGTCGGTCCCTGGAGCGTTTTCGAGCGAAGCGGGTGCCGGTTCGCGTAAAGAAAACGCGTAAAAGCAGGAATATCGAGCCCCGTTCCGGTTTGATCGGAACGGAAATGGCTCCAGGTTGCGGAAGACCGGATGCCCGCTGGAGCCTGTCACCGGGCCGGCGAATCCGGACCCGTTGGCGGGTATGACACATCGGGGATTGCGGCCTTACCGAACGCCCGCCATCCTCATTGGGGATGGATGCGCGGGCCGCGCTCACGTAAGACGAGGCCCATGGCCAACGATTACACCCCGCTCGCCGACTACCTGAAGGCGCAGACACGCGCCGATTTCGTGCTGACCTTCGAGGAGATCGAGGAGATCATCGACGATGCGCTGCCGCGCGCGGCGCAGCGCGCGGCCTGGTGGGACGTGACCCGCGCGCCGGAAGAGCGGATGCCGCAGCGCGAGGCCATCATCGATGCCGGCTTCACCGCCACCCGCTCGGCCGACGGCAACAGCGTCAGGTTCTCGAAGGTGCGCGCCCGGCGCTGATCTGCGCGGCCGTCATCGAACCCGCGCGGCGCCAGAACCACGACTGCGGCGGCAATGACGGGCACGTGACGCCAACGGCGGCCTTGCATCCGACGACCTTGCATCCGACGACCTCGCATCCCGGCAGCAATGTATCCCGATACCCGCTTCATCCAAATTTGAGCTACCAATGCCCGTGGTTCGATTCTAACATTCACCTCCCCTCCCGGCAGGCATCTATGCAATGCTGGACCCAGACCAACCGCCAGCACGTATTTGGATTCCCGTGGAGCTTCTGGATTTGACATTCGCCTCACGAACCTGTCGCAGCGTGGGAAGCAGATGGCGGCTCCACGCCCCTGGCGATCTTCTGCGACATACGATCTTCTGCGACACACCATCAGGCCGCAAGGCGCCGGATCAGACCACCACGCGAAGAAGGCCCGCATGACAACCAAATCTCCCACCATCATCTACACCCTGACCGACGAAGCCCCGGCGCTGGCGACCGCCGCGTTCCTGCCCATCGTGCGCGCCTTCACGGCGCCGGCCGGCATCGATGTCGCAACCAGCGACATCTCGGTGGCGGGCCGGATCCTCGGCGAATTCCCCGAATTCCTCAGCGACGGCCAGCGCGTGCCCGACAACCTGGCCGAACTCGGCCGGCTGACGCTGCTGCCCGACACCAACATCATCAAGCTGCCCAACATCAGCGCATCGGTCGCCCAGCTGAAGGCCGCCATCAAGGAGCTGCAGGACAAGGGCTACAAGATTCCCGACTATCCCGAGAGCCCGAAGTCGGACGAAGAAAAGGCGATCCGGGCGCGCTACGCCAAATGCATCGGCAGCGCGGTCAATCCGGTGCTGCGCGAGGGCAATTCGGACCGCCGCGCCCCGCTCGCGGTGAAGAACTACGCCCGCAAGAATCCGCACAGCATGGGCGACTGGAGCCAGGCTTCGCGCTCCCACGTCTCGCACATGCATCACGGCGACTTCTATCACGGCGAGAAGTCGATGACGCTCGACCGCGCGCGCGACGTCAAGATGGAGCTCATCACCAAGAGCGGCAAGACCATCGTGCTCAAGCCGAAGGTATCGCTGCAGGACCGCGAGGTCATCGACTCGATGTTCCTGAGCAAGAGGGCGCTGCTCGAATTCTACGAAAGCCAGATCGAGGATGCCTACAAGACCGGCGTGATGTTCTCGCTGCACGTCAAGGCCACCATGATGAAGGTGTCGCACCCGATCGTGTTCGGCCACTGCGTCAAGATTTTCTATCGCGATGCCTTCGAGAAGCACGGTGCGCTGTTCGACAAGCTCGGCGTCAACGTCAATAACGGCATGGTCGATTTGTACAACAAGATCGCCAGCCTGCCGCAGAGCAAGCAGGACGAGATCAAGCGCGACCTCCATGCCTGCCACGAGCACCGGCCCGAACTGGCGATGGTCGACTCCGCCAAGGGCATCACCAATTTCCACTCGCCCAACGACATCATCGTCGACGCCTCGATGCCGGCGATGATCCGCAACGGCGGCAAGATGTGGGGCGCCGACGGCCGGCTGAAGGACGTCAAGGCGGTGATGCCGGAAAGCACCTTCGCCCGCATCTACCAGGAGATGATCAACTTCTGTAAGTGGCACGGCGCGTTCGATCCGAAGACCATGGGCACCGTGCCCAATGTCGGCCTGATGGCGCAGCAGGCCGAGGAATACGGCTCGCACGACAAGACCTTCGAAATCCCCGAGGACGGCGTCGCCAACATCACCGACCTCGCCACCGGCGAGGTGCTGCTGAGCCAGGACGTCGGGCAGGGCGACATCTGGCGCATGTGCCAGGTCAAGGACGCCGCGATCCGCGACTGGGTCAAGCTCGCCGTCACCCGCGCCCGCAATTCCGGCATGCCGGTGCTGTTCTGGCTGGACCCGTACCGGCCGCACGAGGCGCAGCTCATCACCAAGGTCAAGATGTACCTGCACGAGCACGACACCAACGGCCTCGACATCCAGATCATGAGCCAGGTGCGGGCGATGCGTTACACCCTGGAGCGCGTGATCCGCGGCCTCGACACCATCAGCGCCACCGGCAACATCCTGCGCGACTATCTCACCGACCTGTTCCCGATCATGGAGCTCGGCACCTCGGCCAAGATGCTGTCGATCGTGCCCCTGATGGCGGGCGGCGGCATGTACGAGACCGGCGCCGGCGGCTCGGCGCCCAAGCACGTGCAGCAGCTGGTGGAGGAAAATCACCTGCGCTGGGATTCGCTCGGCGAATTCCTCGCGCTCGCGGTCTCGCTGGAAGATCTCGGGATCAAGACCGACAACGCGAAGGCCCAGTTGCTGGCCAGGACGCTGGACGCGGCCACCGGCAAGCTGCTCGACAACAAGAAGTCGCCCTCGCCCCGCACCGGCGAACTCGACAACCGCGGCAGCCAGTTCTATCTCGCGATGTATTGGGCGCAGGAACTCGCCGCGCAGACCGAGGACGCCGAGTTGCAGGCGGCATTCAAGCCGCTGGCCGAGGCACTGGCACGCAACGAGGAGAAGATCATCGCCGAGCTTGCGGCGGTGCAGGGCGCGCCTGCCGATATCGGCGGCTACTATCTTCCCGACACGGAGAAATGCCAGGCCGTGATGCGTCCGAGCGCCACGCTCAATACGACCCTGGCGCAGATGGGCGCCTGAGCCGGGCGGCCTGAGCCTGACAGAAGGCATGCGCCATTCCGCCCGCGGTCGTCCGGGACGGAATGGCGCGGCCAGTCAGCTTGCGGCAGCCAACCGTTTGTCGACGCCGTTCGGAATCTCGATATCGACCTCGAGCGTCGAGACACTGCTGCCCCGGTCCATCCGGACCACCACCTTGTCGGGATCGAGCTCGATATGCCGGGAGACCACGGCGAGAATCTCTTCCCGCAGAATCCCGAGAAGATCGGGCTGGCTGCGCAGCCCGCGTTCGTGCGCCAGCAGGATTTGCAGCCGCTCCCGGGCGACCGGCGCGGAGCCGGTGCGGCGGCGAAGGAATTGCAGGAGATTGATGCTCATGCAGCCCTCCGTCCCAGCAGGCGATCCATGAAGCCGCGGCGCGGCTCGGCCGGCACCATCATGGCGACCGTCTCGCCGGTGAGGCGGCGCGCCGCGTCGGAATAGGCCCGCGCCGGCATGCTCGCGGCATCGTTCAGCGTGACCGGCGAGCCGACGTTCGAGGCACGCAGCACGTCCTGGCTTTCGGGAATGATCCCCAGCAGCGGAATCGCCAGGATTTCGAGGATATCGTCGATGCTGAGCATCTCGCCGCGCGCGGCGCGGCCCGTATCATAGCGCGTGATCAGGACGTGCTTCTTCACCTGCTCGCCCGCTTCCGCCTTGACCGTCTTGGAATCGAGCATGCCGATGATGCGGTCGGCGTCGCGGACCGACGAGACTTCGGGATTGGTGACGACGATGGCCTCGTCGGCATAGCGCATCGCCAGCGTGGCGCCGCGCTCGATGCCGGCGGGGCTGTCGCAGATCACCCAGTCGAACTTGGTCCGCAGGTCGGCGATGATGTCGCGCACCCCCTCCTCGGTCAGCGCGTCCTTGTCCCGCGTCTGCGAGGCCGGCAATAGCCACAGGCTTTCCAGCCGCTTGTCGCGGATCAGCGCCTGCGAGAGCTTGGCGACGCCCTGCGCCACATTGATGAGATCGAACACGACCCGCCGCTCCGCGCCCATGATGAGGTCGAGGTTGCGCAGGCCGACGTCGAAGTCGACGACGACGACCTTCTCTCCGCGCTGAGCCAGCGCCGCGCCGATGGCGGCGGTGGACGTGGTCTTGCCCACGCCGCCCTTGCCCGATGTCACGACCAAGACCTTGGCCATTGTTGTCTCCTTTGCCTGTCCAGGGTCCGATCCAACCGCGTTGGAATCGGACCCGCCGTTTGTCTTTTTGGTCGAGCACGATCTTGTCCGACAGCCGGTTTCCGGCTTACGGGACCATGCTCTAGTTGAGCGGCGTGATCCGCATCATTTCGCCGTCGAGCCACGCCTGCGCGGGTCGCCGGCGGAGCGTTTCGCCGATGTCTTCCGCAGTCTGGTAATATCCGTCGATGGCGAGAAGCTCCGCCTCGATCTTCTGGCAATAAATGCGCGCCGCCGAATTGCCGTTGATGCCGGCCATCGCGCGTCCGCGTAATGTCCCGTAAACATGGATGGAGCCGCCGGCGACGATCTCCGCGCCGGACCCGACCGAGCCGAGCACGGTGACGTCGCCTTCGGTAAACACGATCCGCTGCCCCGATCGCACCGGGTTCTGCAGCAGCAGCGAGGGCGGAGCCGCAGGCAGCTTGTCCTCGACGACCTTTTCCGTCTCGGCCAGTTCGACCGCGGAGGGCCGCCCGCCGGTCATCAGCGGCGGCAGGCTTGCATCCAGCAACCCGGCCTCGACGCCTTCGAGGCCCAGAACGCGGACGCCGCGGCTTTCGAGGTTCGAGACCAGATGCGCGATGCCATGCGTGCTCAATTCGACCGCCGCGAGATCGAGAACGATCGGCCGTCCCACGAAGAAGCCCGGCGAGCGGGCCAGCGTCGCGTCGATGTCCTCGAGCCAGTTCACGATCGGCATGGCGGGAGAGAGCACGAACATGACGTAGGACCGGCCACGCAGGCGCATCAACTGGCGCGGGGACTCCACCTTTGAATCCATGGACGACGGCTCGCTGTTCGGGATTGATTTGCCATTGGTTAATTTTAGATTGAGCCGTGTTGGTTAACGAGCGGTTAACGGATGGTCATTGGCCTGCGCTTGTGGACCGGCGTGGCCGGCGCGTCACACAGCATCGCGGATCGACCGGCGAACGATCCGTTCCTCGTGCGCAGAGGCTTCGGGGGGCGTCTGCTCCAGGAGTCGTCTGCTTCAGGAGTCGTCTGCTTCAGGGGTCGTCTGCTTCAGGCGTCGTCCGCCCGCGCGAACCGGGCGCACAGCCAGTCGGCAAACGCCGTCAGCGACGGATCCGCCGCCAGCCGCGCCTCGTATTGCAGCGTGAAATGCCGCGTCGTCGGCCGGCGCGCCGGATGCGCGATCACAAGGCTGCCGCTGGCGAGATCGGGTTGCAGCAATTCCTCGATCGCGATCGCCGCGCCGAGGTCGGCGGCGGCCGCCTCGAGCGTCTGGCTGGCGCTCTCAAAACTGCTTCCACCGCGCACCGCGATCGCGCCCAGTCCCGCATGGTCGAGCCATCGGCGCCAGTCTTCGGGGCGGGGTCGGGTATGGAGCAGCGGAACCGCGGTGAAGTCGATCGGTCCCGCCGCCAGGCGCCGGGGCGCCGCGACCGCCACGGTCGTGATCGGCATCAGCGGCCGGACCACGAGACCGGCCTGGCGGCCGGAGCTGGAAACCGCGATCACCGCATCGAAGCGGGTCGGAAGCAGGTCGAGCGGGTTGGTGCTGGTGTGGACGTCGACCTCGAGCGACGGCAGGCTCCGGCCCAGGTCGGCCAGCCGCGGCAGCAGCACCCGCGACAGGAAATGGCCATAGACCCCGATCGACAGGCGCCGGTGCTGGCGCATGCGCACGCCGCTGGCCGCCTCATGAAGGCGATCGAGCGCCTCGCGCGCGGCGTCCGCCATGGAGCGCCCCACCGGGGTCAGTTCGATGCCGCCGGCCCGGCGCACGAACAGCGACGCCTTGAGATCCGCCTCCAGCGCCCGGACCAGCCGGCTCACCGCGCCGGGGGTGACGGCGAGTTCGTGGGCGGCCAGCGTCATCGACAAATGACGGGCGGTCGCCTCGAAAGCGCGGATGGCATTCAGCGAAGGCAGGCGTCGCACCGGCATGAAATTGAGATTAACTCAATTCGGGCGCCACACAAATCGTTTGATGTTGCGGAAATATCAATCATGCTGGCGGGTATGAATTACATCGCCCCCAATCCCGTCGACCCGTCCGCCCTCGCCAGCCCGACTGCCGTCGCGCGCCGGTCGCAGCACATCGCCCCCGACTGCGCGGGGCTGAACTTCTACGAGATCGACCGCAGCCTGCGCGATCTCCTGACGCTCTACATGGATGCGCCGCTGCTGGCGCACCTGACCCCGCACCTTGCAAACCTCGGCGAACTCGCCGGCGGCCGGCTGAACACGCTCGCCGATCTCGCCGACAAGCATCCGCCGCAACTGCACCATCGCGACAAGTTCGGTCGCGACGCCGAATGGATCGAAGTCCATCCGGCCTATGACGAAATCCGCAGGATCGCGTTCGAGCAGTTCGGCATGCACGCCATGACCTCGCGCGCCGGCGTGCTGGGCTGGCCCGAGGCGATGCCCACGCTCGCCAAGCAGGCGTTCTTCTACCTGTTCTCGCAGGCCGAATTCGGCGTGCTCTGCCCGACCAACCTGACCGATTGCACCTCGGACCTGCTGGAACGCTACGGCTCGCCGGAACTCAAGGCACGCTACCTCGACCGCATGCGGACCCAGGACATGAACGAGCTGCTCTACGGCGCGCAGTTCATGACCGAGAAGATCGGCGGCTCCGACGCCGGCGCGGCCGAACTGACCGCGGTGCGCGACGGCGAGCACTGGCGGCTCTATGGCGAGAAGTGGTTCTGCTCCAATGCCGACGGCGACGTCGCGGTGCTGCTGGCGCGGCCCGAGGGCGCGCAGGCGGGCGGACGCGGCCTCGGCCTGTTCCTGATGCCGCGCCACCTGCCGGACGGCACCCGCAACGGTTATCGGATCGTCCGCCTGAAGGACAAGCTGGGCAGCCGCTCGATGCCCAGCGGCGAGATCATCTTCGACGGCGCCGTCGCCTATCATCTCGGCGAGCTCGATCGCGGCCTGAAGCAGATGCTGGAGATGGTGAACTACAGCCGCGTGTCGCACCTGACGCGCGCCTCCGGCATGATGCGGCGCTGCCTCAACGAAGCGCTGCAGGTCGCCCGCCACCGCAATGCGTTCGGCCATCGCGTCATCGAATATCCGCTGATGCGGCGGCAGCTCGTGAAGATGACGATCAAGACCGAGCAGTCGCTGTCGGCCTTGATGCTTGCCTGCGCCATGATCGAGCGCAAGGACGAGCACGCCGCCAAGATCGTCCGCGTGCTGACGCCGGTGTGCAAGTATCGCGCCTCGCGCGACAACATCGCGGTCGCCACCGCCGCCATGGAAGCACGCGGCGGCAACGGCTACATCGAGGACTGGCCCAATGCGCGACTGGTGCGCGATGCCCATCTTGGCGTGATCTGGGACGGCACCAGCAGCGTCAACGCGCTGGACGTGATCCAGCGCGCGGTCGGCAAGGAGCGCGCGCACCGGCCGTTGGGCGCAGAGCTTCAGGACCGGCTCGCCGACGCCAGGAACGTGTCCGGCCAGTTCCGCAGCCGCCTCGGCAACGTCCTGTCGCAGGCCATCGACTTCGCCGAGCAGGTCGCGGATTCGCCGGAGAACGAGCGCTTCACGCGCCTCGCCGCCGGCGCGCTCTATCACGTCGCCACCGCGGTTCTGATGCTCAACGAGGGCGCCCGTCTCGGCGAAGCCGGCGGCGACGCCCGACGCCTGCTGATGGCGCGGTTCGTGCTCGAACATCGCCTGGCGGACCAGCCGAAGCTGAGCCTGAGCCGGGACACCTGGGAGGATCGGGCGATCGGCCTGCTGCTCGACGACACGCCGGTGCCGCTGGACGTCGCATCATCGCTTCTGAATGCATGAGACCAGCCGGACAGATGCCGGCGCTGTCAGCCGGATGACGACATCAGAACTCCGCTTCCGACGGATATCGGAAGCGGAGTTTTGCGTTTGAGATGACGCCGCGAAACGAGCCGCCACAAGAGATCGCAACGGCTATCGCATCCGGTCCAGGCTGTCCCTGAGCGTGTTGCGCGTGATCTTGCCCGATTCGGTTTTCGGCAGGTCATCGAGCACGCAAATCTCGGCGGGACACTTGTAGGCCGCCAGCCGCTCGCGGCAGAACCGTGTCAGCGCGGCGACATCGATCGCGGCGCCCGGCTGGGCCGAGACGAAGGCCACTACCGTCTCGCCGCGATAGGGATCGGCGGCGCCGACCACGGCCGCCTCGCGCACGCCCGGGAAGGCATAGATCACGTCCTCCACCTCGCGCGGCCAGACCTTGAAGCCGGACGCCGAGATCATGTCCTTCTTGCGGTCGACCAGATAGAACCAGCCGTCGGCATCGAAGAAACCGACGTCGCCGCTGTGCAGCCAGCCCTTCGTCAGCACCTCGTCGGTTTCCGCGGGCTTGCGCCAGTAGCCCGCCATCACGCCCGGGCCCCGCACCACCACTTCGCCGTGCTCGCCCGGCCCGAGCGGACGGCGCGCGTCATCCACCACGATCGCATCGACGCCCGGCGTCGGCTTTCCGATCGAGAGCGCGCCCGACTCGGGGTCGACCGGGATCCGGCCGGCGTTCGGCGCCAGGTGGCTCGCCGAGGTCAATTCGGTCATGCCGTAGGAACTGCGGATCGCACGCCCGAACCGTGCGGCGAAGGCGTCGATCACCGATGGCGCGATCGGCGCGCCACCGGAATAGATGTGGATGAAGCTCCCGAAGTGCCGGCCTGTCGCCGCCGGCTGGTTCATCAGCGCGATGAAGGCGGTGATCGCGCCGACGATGAAGGTCGGCCGCCATTCGAGGAACGCATCGAGCGCGACCTGCGGCTGGAAGCGATAGGTCAGCACCATCGCGCCGCCGGAGACGAAAGCCGCGATCATCTGAATCTCGAAGCCGGTGATATGAAACAGCGGCGCGACGCCGAAGATGCGCGAGGCGCCGTCCAGCTCGAAATGATCGCGGCAGGTCAGCGCGGTCGCCACCAGGTTGCGGTGCGTCAGCATCGCCCCCTTGGGAACGCCGGTCGTTCCCGACGTATAGAGCAGGAGGCCGATGTCGTCGGCGGTCAGCGCGGCGGCCGGCGGCGCGGGTGCGTCACCGGCAAACACCGCGGCAAGCGCATGAGCCTGCGGCGCCGCGGCCGGCGCCGGCAGCACGCGGGCGTCGTTGCGGGCCTGGAAATCGCGGGGGCTGGTCCACAGCACCCGTTCGGGCACGACCGACTCCGTCGCCGGAAACACATTGTTCCACTGGTCGTCGTGGCAGATCACCGCCTTCGGCTCGCAGTCCCTGAACAGCTTCCGAAGCTCCGGCGTGCGGTACATCGGATTGAGGCTGACGACGATGGCGCCGAGCTTCCACGCCGCCACGCTGGCGATGACGAATTGCGGCACGTTCTGCAGGATGATCGCGATCCGGTCACCGCGCGCCATGCCGGTCCGGGCCAGCCAGCCGGCCAGCCGGTCGCTGAGGCGGTCGATGTCGGCATAGGTCAGCGTGGTATCGAAGTAGAACACGGCCGGCGCCTCGGGCGGCGCGGCGCGGAACAGATCGAGCGCCGTCCGCTTTCCCGGCTCGGGCGCGGAAGCCGACGGCGCGCCGCGCAGAATCCGCAGGCGGGACGCGGCCTCCTCGTAAGCATGCAGATGCGACGCGGCCTCAGGCTCCGACGTCATTTCTTCTTGCCGCTGTCGTCGTAGCGGTGCCACCCGCGCCCCGCCTTGCGGCCATTGTAGCCGGCGGCCACCATCTGGCGCAGCAGCGGACGCGGCAGGAACCGTTCGCCATACGCCTGATAGAGAATCTCGTGCACGCTGAGCGACAGGGAGTTCTGGGTGTTGTCCATCAGTTCGAACGGCCCGATCGGATGGCCAAGGCCGAGCTTGCAGGCGACATCGATATCCGCCGGCGAGCAGACGCCTTCCTCGACGAGGCGGATCGATTCGAGAACCAGCGCATGCAACAGCCGGTTGACCGCGAAGCCGACGACGTCCTTGACGTGAACCGGCGTCTTGCCGATCGCGACCATCGTCTTCATCACCGCATCGACGAACGCCGGATCGGTGTCGGCGGCGGGGATCACCTCGACCAGCTTCATCCGCGAGACGGGCGAGAAAAAATGCGTGCCGATGAAGCGCGCCCGCCGCGGCTCGGCCACCGCGGCGCTGAGCGTGGTGATCGAAATGGAGGAGGTGTTGGAGGCAAGGCCCGCCTGTGCCGGCAAAATCGCATCCAGCTTGCCGAACAGCTCGCGCTTCAGCGCCTCGTCCTCGAACACCGCCTCGACGACGAAATCGCGATCGGCATAGGCATCGAGGCCGTCCGCGACGGCGAGCTGGCGGCGCGCGGTCGCGGCCGCCTCCCCGGTCCAGAAGCCGCGCGGCAGGCCGCGATCGAGCACACCGTTCAGGCGCGCCACCGCGCGCTCGGCGGCATCCCGCGATGCGTCGCTGAGCAGCGTCGGATAGCCCGCCAGCGCGAACATCAGCGCGATCTCGGAGCCCATCATGCCGGCGCCGACGACGCCGATCTTCTGGAAATCACTCATGAACAGTCTTCCTTCTGTAAGCCGGCTGCTGACGCCCGCGCGGCAACGCCACGCGGCTCGCGATCGGCCGCCCGGCGACACCACTCGCCGTCGCTTCTATCAGAAGACGGGTCCGGCGAATATGCAGGCGGATCATCACCTGCGCCGCCTCGACGTCACGCGCGCGGATCGCATCCATCAAGAGCAGATGCTGCGGGTCCGAGAACGGCAGCCCGTGCCTGGCATAGACATCTTCCAGGAATCGCCGCCGGAAATGCTGCGTGCTGTTCCAGAACCGCTCAACCATCGCCAGAAGTTGCGGCATCCGCGCGCCTGCATAGGTGCGCAGATGAAATTCGCGATCGAGCCGAATGTAGTCCTCGAAAACGGTGATGTGCTCAAGCTCGTGAACGGTGCGATCGAGCGCTTCTATCTCGTCGTCGGTGAGGTTCGGCACGCTTTCGCCAAGCGCCAGCGGCTCCACTGCTTCACGAATCTTGTAGATCTCGATCGATTCCTCCGAATCGACATCCGCGATCCAGGCGCCGCGATTCGGCGCCATCACGACAAGCCCCTCGTTTTCGAGTTGCTTCAGCGCCTCGCGCACCGGAATGCGGCTGGCCCCGAAATGGGCGGCGAGCAATTCCTGCCGGATGCGCATCCCCGGCCGCATCTCGCCGCTGAGCACGGCGCTGCGGATCTCGCTGGCGATCCGCTCGCTCATCAGCCGGCCGTCTTCCGCGTCGCCGTCATCGGCGTCCCGCACCACATCCTTCCAGTTCGGAGGCTGCTGAAAAGCACTCATGAAGCGCCTTTGATGTCAGTGAATGGCCGCATACATGATCTTGTCCTCGGTCGCGTCCGCACGGGCCATTTCCTCGACGATGCGCCC
>JAGRLZ010000064.1 GCA_020441545.1 Xanthobacteraceae bacterium
CTTGAGGCGAAACGCCTCTTGGCCTTGAGGCGAAACGCCTCTTGGCGCAAAGCCATTCCTGGCGCGAAACCCTCTCTTGGCGTGAGGCCCTTCGCGGGGCGTGAAGTCCTTCGCGGGCGCGCCACAGCCATCGACGCCCTCCGGCCGCGCCACGGCCATCGACGCCCTCCGGCCGCGTCACGGCGGAGCATCGCCCGCGCCCGGAACCGGAGCGCGCTCCGCCCGGCCATTCAATCCGGCATCATGCAATCCGACACGATTCAATCCGGTCAATCCGGCACCTTTCAATCCGACAAATGTGAGCCTCTACGACCAAGATCGCGGTTGCAAAGTTCCGTCCCGATGGTTGTAATTGGAATAATTCAAAAAGATCATTGGGAGGATGTCCGTGTCGACAGTCAAACTCACCGTCAACGGCCGCGCGGTTTCGGCCGATGTCGAGGACCGCACCTTGCTGGTGCATCTGCTGCGCGATCACCTGAACCTGACCGGGACCCATGTCGGCTGCGACACCAGCCAGTGCGGCGCGTGCGTGGTCCATGTCGATGGCCGCGCCGTGAAGTCCTGCACCATGCTGGCGGGACAGGCCGACGGTGCCACCGTCGTGACCGTCGAAGGCATCGCCAGGGGCGAGGAGCTGCATCCGATGCAGGCCGCCTTCCGCGACAATCACGGCCTGCAATGCGGCTTCTGTACGCCGGGCATGATCATGTCGGCGATCGATATCGTCCAGCGGCATGGCGGCAAGCTCGACGAGGCCACCGTGCGGCAGGAGCTTGAAGGCAATATCTGCCGCTGCACCGGCTATCACAACATCGTCAAGGCGGTACTGGACGCCGCCGGCCGCATGAAGGTGGCGCAGGCGGCGGAATAGCCGCGCCGGCGTTCGGTTCAGAAAACTCAAAAAAAGCCGCGACGTTTCAAGGGAAGCCCGCGGACAACAGCTCCGGCAGGGAGAAACAGGACATGGGTGTCGAGGGTATTGGCGCGAACGTCAAGCGCAAGGAAGACAAGCGATTCATCACCGGCAAGGGCCGCTACGTCGACGATATCAAGCTGCAGGGCATGACCTTCGCGCAATTCGTCCGCAGTCCGCACGCCCATGCCAGGGTCAAGGGCATCGATTCCTCGGCCGCGCTGAAAATGCCGGGCGTGGTCGCGGTGCTGACCGGCCAGCAAATCGTCGACGACCAGGTCGGCAACCTGATCTGCGGCTGGGCGATCCATTCCAAGGACGGCACGCCGATGAAGATGGGCGCATGGCCGGCGATGGCGCCGGAAACCGTGCGCTTCGTCGGCCAGGCGGTCGCGGTCGTAATCGCGGAGACCAGGAACCAGGCCCGCGATGCCGCCGAGGCCGTGGCGGTCGACTACGAGGAACTGCCGGCCGCTCCCAACATCCGCGCGGCGATCGCATCCGGCGCGCCGCAGCTGCATCCCGAAGCGCCGGGCAACATCGTCTACGACTGGGAACTCGGCGACAAAGCGGCGACCGACGACGCCTTCGCCAAGGCGGCGAACGTGGTGTCGCTGGAATTGACCAACAACCGCCTGGTCCCCAACGCGATGGAGCCGCGCGCGGCGATCGCCTCCTACGACGACGCCGAAGACCACTTCACGCTCTATACCACCTCGCAGAATCCGCACGTGGCGCGGCTGGTGCTGTCGGCCTTCTACAACATCGCGCCCGAGAACAAGCTGCGCGTGATCGCGCCCGACGTCGGCGGCGGCTTCGGCTCGAAGATATTCATCTATCCGGAGGAAATGGTCGCGCTGTGGGCCTCCAGGAAGGTCAATCGCCCGGTGAAATGGACCGGCGACCGCACCGAGGCCTTCCTCACCGACGCCCATGGCCGCGACCACCTGACCAAGGCCGAGATGGCCTTCGACAAGGACAACAGGATTCTCGGCCTGCGCGTCAGCACCCACGCCAATTTCGGCGCCTATATGTCGCTGTTCTCGTCGTCGGTGCCGACCTATCTCTACGCCACGCTGCTGTCGGGCCAGTACAACATCCCGGCGATCTATGCCGAGGTGATGGGCGTCTACACCAACACCACGCCGGTGGACGCCTATCGCGGCGCCGGCCGCCCCGAGGCCAGCTACGTGGTCGAACGCATGATGGAAACCGCGGCGCGGCAGTTGAATGTCGATCCCGCCGAACTGCGGAAGACAAACTTCATCACGCAGTTTCCGCACCAGACGCCGGTCATCATGGCCTATGACACCGGCGACTTCCATGCGTCGCTCGACGCCGCCCTGAAGTCGATCGACTATGCCGGCTTCCCGGCGCGGCAGGCGAAGGCGAAGAGCGAAGGCAAGCTGCGCGGCATCGGCTTCTCCTGCTATATCGAGGCTTGCGGCATCGCGCCCTCGAAGGCGGTCGGCAGCCTGGGCGCCGGCGTCGGCCTGTGGGAATCCGCCGAGGTCCGGGTCAATCCGGTCGGCACCATCGAGATCCTGACCGGCTCGCACAGTCACGGCCAGGGCCACGAGACGACGTTCTCGCAACTCGTCGCCGACCGGCTCGGCATCTCGATCGACCAGGTCTCGATCATCCATGGCGACACCGACAAGGTGCAGTTCGGCATGGGCACTTACGGCTCGCGCTCGCTCGCGGTCGGCGGCTCCGCCATCGTCAAGGCGATGGAGAAGGTCGAGGCCAAGGCCAAGAAGATCGCAGCCCACGCGCTGGAGGCGTCGGAGAACGACATCGTCATCGAGAACGGCGAGTTCAAGGTGACCGGCACCGACAAGTCGCTGGCGCTGCCGATGGTGGCGCTCGCCGCCTACACCGCCCACAACCTGCCGGACGGCATGGAGCCGGGCCTGAAGGAGAGCGCGTTCTACGACCCGTCGAACTTCACCTTCCCCGCCGGCACCTACATCTGCGAGGTCGAGGTCGACCCCGGCACCGGCAAGACGTCGTTCGTCAACTTCGTCGCGGCCGACGACTTCGGGCGGCTCATCAACCCGATGATCGTCGAGGGCCAGGTCCATGGCGGCCTGACCCAGGGCATCGGCCAGGCGCTGCTGGAAGGCGCGGTCTACGACGACAGCGGCCAGCTCGTGACCGCATCCTTCATGGACTACGCCATGCCGCGCGCCGACGACGTGCCGTCCTACCAGTTGCAGCACACCACGACGCTGTGTCCGGGCAACCCGCTCGGCGTCAAGGGCTGCGGCGAGGCCGGCGCGATCGGCGCGTCCGCCGCCGTCATCAACGCCATCACCAACGCGATCGGCACCAACAAGCTCGAAATGCCGGCGACGCCCGACCGGGTGTGGCACGCCATTCACGGCTGATCTTCGGAGGACGCATCATGTACCAGACCAACTATCACCGCGCCTCCAGCGTCGATGACGCCGCCGCGCAATTCGCCAAGGGCACCGAGTCGAAATATCTCGCCGGCGGGCAGACCCTGCTGCCGGTGATGAAGCAGCGCCTCGCCGCGCCAAGCGACGTGATCGATCTCGCCAGGATCCCGGCCCTGATCGGCATCGAGGTGAGCGGCGACGCCGTCACCGTCAAGGCGGCGACGACGCATTACGACGTTGCCGGCAGCGCCGATGTCGCGCGCGCGATTCCGGCGCTCGCCAATCTCGCCGGCATGATCGGCGATCCGGCGGTGCGCTATTGCGGCACCATCGGCGGCTCGCTCGCCAACAACGATCCGGCGGCGGACTATCCCGCGGCGGTGCTGGCGCTGGGCGCTACCGTGAAGACCAACAAGCGCACGATCGCGGCCGACGACTTCTTCCAGGGGCTGTTCTCGACCGCGCTGGAGGACGGCGAGATCATCACCGCGGTCAGCTTCCCCGTTGCCGCCAAGGCCGGCTACGCCAAGATGCGTCATCCGGCGTCGCGCTTCGCGCTGACCGGCGTGTTCGTCGCGCAGGCGAAATCCGGCGAGGTCCGCGTCGCCGCCACCGGCGCGTCGCAGGACGGCGTGATGCGGGTGCCGGCGATCGAGCAGGCGCTCAAGGGCAACTGGTCGGCGGCCGCGCTCGACGGCGTCAAGGTTTCGGCGGACGGGCTGATGTCGGACATTCACGGCACCGCCGACTATCGCGCCAACCTCGTCAAGGTGATGGCGCAGCGCGCCGTGGCCGACGCCGGATAAACCACGCCTCAGCAAGGACACCCAGGGGCGCGCAGCGATGCGCGCCCTTTCCGTTTCCTGCTGCGCGCCCGCATCTCATCGCACGGGCGACATGCGCCGCCGCCCGCGATCATGGCACATTCCCTCAAAAGATATATTGACAATATATCTTTTGAGGGCGAAGCTCGGGACGTGCGAGACGAGAGCTCGCGGCAAGCCGAGGCAGGACCGTGGTTGCGAACCTGCCGCCAACCGCAATGCGCAACCGAAGGAACCGATATGTGCCAGACCAATGAGCAACCGACCGTCGCCGAGATCGACGTGCGCAGCCTGATCCCTGCGCAACGCCACGCGAAGATCTTCCAGCTCGTCGGCGAACTCGCCGCCGGCGACTCGTTCGTCCTCATCAACGATCACGATCCCAAGCCGCTCTACTACCAGCTTGAGGCCGAGCACCCGAACGAGTTCTCGTGGACCTACCTGGAGAAGGGCCCGGCGGTCTGGCGCGTCGAGATCGGCAAGCAGTCCAAGGCGGCCTGAGCGCGGCGCGATCGTCGCCGTTGCAGTTCGCGGCCGGGCGGCCACGATCCGCCTGACCGCCACCGACGATCCGATCCAGCCGCAGATGGGCGGGTCGTCGGTCGCGCCGGCTGACCATTCAGCCGGCGCACCCTTTTCAACAGGAGGTGTCGCCGTGCCCGGCGTTGCGCTTTCCCGCTGGACGATGTCGTACTTCGCCGCCGCACTGGCATGGCTCGTCGCGGCGGAAGCGTTGATGGCGGCCGGCTTCGGATATCCCGCGGCACCTTTCGAGGCGCCGGAAACGCTGGTTCTGGTGCATATCATCACCATCGGCTGGCTCAGCCTGCTGATGTGCGGGGCGCTGTTCCAGTTCGTGCCGGTGCTGGTGGCGCGGCCGCTCTACAGCGATCGCCTGCCGCTGCCGACGCTGGCCTGCCTGCTTGGCGGGCTCATCGCGTTGCTGGCCGGATTCCTGCGGATGACCACGGAGACCGGCGCTTCCGGCGCGCCGTTCGCCATCGCCTCGATCCTGCTCGGCGCCGGCTTCGCGCTCGCGCTCTGGAACCTCGGCCGCACGCTGTGGGCGGCGCGCCCGTTGCCCCTGCCGGCGCGCTTCGTCGTGGTCGGGCTGTTCAGCCTCGCCGCGACCGTCCTGCTCGGCATCGTGTTCTCGCTGACGCTCGGCGGGCTGGCCACCGCCGCACATGCGATCGAGGTCACGACCCATGGCCTGCCGATCCATGTCGTCGCCGGCCTTGCCGGCTGGCTCACCTTCAGCGCCGTCGGCGTCAGCTATCGGTTGCTGGCGATGTTCATGCTGGCGCCGGAGCTCGATGGCCCGGGCACCCGCGGCGCCTTCTATCTCGGCACCGCCGCATTGGCGATCGCCATCCCCGGCGGCGTTGCGGCGATCTGCGCCTCCGGCAACGTCGCGGTCAGTCTCGTCGCCGCCAGCCTGCCGGGCCTGGCCGCCGCCGGCCTCTACGGCCGCGACGTCGTGCATCTCTATCGCGCGCGCAAGCGGCGCGTCATCGAGTTGAACAGCCGCATGGCCGGCGTCGCGCTTGCCGGTCTCGGCGCGACGGTCGCGACCGGCATCGCGCTGCTGGCCGCCGGCGCCTTCGTGCGGCACCTCGGCGTCGTCGTCTTCCTGGTGGCGTTCGCGTGGCTGTCGACCCTGGGACTCGCCAAGCTCTACAAGATCGTCGCCTTCGTCACCTGGCTGGAATGCTACGGCCCGGTGCTCGGCAAGACGACGACGCCCCGCGTTCAGGATCTCGTCGTCGAAGGCCGCGCCGGCAAATGGTTCGTGCTGTTCTCCACCGCGGTCTGGTGCGGCGCCGGCGCGCTGGCGATCGATCGTCCCTTCATATTCCGGCTCAGCGCCGCGGCGATGCTGATCGCGACCCTGGGCATCGCCGTTCACCTGCTGCGCACGCGGCGGCTCGCCAATGTGGCCCCGACCTTGCGCATTCCGAAAGGCGTGCAGCCGCCGCACCTGCTGGTTTGCCGGGCACAGCATCCCTGAGAGAGGAGTTGGAAGATGACAACCTATGTCGATGTCGATGTACGTCCCACCCTGCGCGCCGGCGGCGAGCCGTTCGGCGAGATCATGCAGGCGGTGAATGCGCTCAAGCCCGGCGAGGGCCTGCGCCTGTTCGCGACGTTCAAGCCGGTGCCGCTGTTTCAGGTGCTCGGCTCCAAGGGCTACAGCCACGAAGCCAGGGAGCTGGATGGCGGCGAATGGGAAGTGCTGTTCTCGCCGGCTCAGGCATCGTCCGCCGACGAGCCGTCACCTGCCGTCGCGCCGGCGCCGGCACGGGGCGAATGGCCGGCGCCGGTACAACAACTCGACAATCGCGACCTTGACCCGCCGGAGCCGATGGTGCGGACGCTGGCCGCGACCGAAGCGATGACCGACGGCGAGGTACTGTCGGCGCTGTTGTGCCGCGAACCCGTGTTCCTGCTGCCCGAACTGGCCAAGCGCGGCCATGCCTGGCGCGGCGGCTTCGAACCCGATGGAACGACCTACAAGATACTGATCCGGATCGGTGCCGCGCGGGACGCCGCCACATGACCGACGACGAGACCGAACGGTTCGCCGGCCAGATTCGCGATGCGCTGCGCAACGTGATCGATCCCGAGCTCGGCTACAACATCGTCGATCTCGGGCTCGTCTACGCGGTCACCGTCGAGGACGGCGGCGTCGCCCGCATCGAGATGACGACCACGACACGCGGATGCCCGGCGACCGAATACCTGAAAAGCGGCGCGCGCGATGCCGCATGGAACGTGCCGCGCGTGGAATTCGTCGATGTCGCGCTGACCTATGACCCGCCATGGACGCCGGACATGATGACCGACGAGGCCAAGATGCATTTGGGGATCGCATGACTGCACACGCATTGCCGCCGGCCGACGCCCGCGCCGCAAACATCCCCGTCCGTGTGCTGATCGCGAGCCTGCAGGCGCTGGCCGATGCCGGCGAGCCCGATCTCGCCTGCCGGCTGGCGGGCCAGGCCTGCGCCGCGGTCCGGCACGACAATCCGGCCGCCTGGCATCATCTCAATGTCTTCCTGCATCGGATGATCCAGCGCCTGCCGGCGGACTAGAGTGATGGTTCGAAAGCAGCGCTCTATGCCTCTGTTCTGACGCGTTTTCTTCACGCGAACCGGCATCCGCTTCGCTCGAAAACGCCATGGCGCGCATCGCGACTCAATCGAGGGAGTTCGAGCTGTGACAAGGATTCCGGAGCAAGTGCCCGACGGTTTCAAAGCCCATGGCCGCTCTCCCGATTTCGTGTCGGATAGCCTGCCAGCCAAGCTGCAATCCGCGCGCACGACCAAGGCCGGCACCTCAGGGCCGGCACCTCAAGGCCGGCACCTGGGGGCTTCTCCACGTACCGGAGGGGACATTGCGCTTCTCGCTGGCGGTGCCGCACGGCGACGAGAGGGTCGTCGGCGCCGGCGAGACGGTCGTGATCGAGTCCGAAGTGCCGCACCGGGTCGCGTTTCTCACCCCGGGCCGCATGTTCGTCGAATTCTATCAAAAGGAGACAAATGATGTCGGTTGAGATGTCGGGAAACGATATTGTGGTCGATGCCGGCCTGATCGGCACATTGCTGCGACTTCCGGCGGCGGACGTGCCGAGCCTGCTCCGCGACAACGCGATCACCAGCGTCTGCGAGCGCGGCATCGATGCGGACCAGGGCCAGTACCGCTTGAGTTTCTTCTATCGCAACCGCCGGGCCCGCATCCGCCTCGCGGCGTCCGGTGAAATCCTGCAGCGCTCGTCGCGGCAGATCGCGCAGCGGCCGGGCTCCGCCGCCTGACGCCCTGCCTGGCCTTTGGTTGCTTCCGCATGTGGATTCCCGCATGTGAATTTCCGCGGCCTGCGATAGGATCGCGCTCGGGCGATGAAATCCTCAGGCGATGAAATCACGGGGCACGACGGTTGAGCGATACGTTGAAGGCCGGGGCGCCGGATGAAGCGACAGCGGCCCATGCCGAGCCGCACCCGTTGCGCGCCACCATCCTGAACGAGGTGCATGCCCGCCCCTTCACGCCGCTTCGCACGCCCGGCCGGATCCTGCATTTCGGCTACATGACCGACGAGGCCCATGCCCGCGCCGATCGGCAAAACCTGGTCGAACTGTGCCGCCGCGAGGGCGTGGCCGCCCCGCAATCCTCCGACAAGCATTTCCGCGTCGAACTGGGCGATCTCCTGCTGCGCTGGGAGCAGCACTCCGAGTTCACCACCTGCACCTGGGAGATGCCCGGCAGCGGCGACGCGCCGTTTTCGCCACCGGCGGCGGACCTGTGCGCCCGGCTGCAATCGCGGCCACCGCCGGGCCCGTTGCTGGTGGCGGTGGACCTTCAGGTCGCGCCGGAACAGTCGCCGCCGATTGCCGTTGCGCAATTCTTCGATCGCCCGAGCCTGGCGATCGCCGAGAACAGCGACGGGCGCGCGGTCTATGCCACCGACTTCCACGCGGACGAAGCCGGCTTCGTCCGCATCCTCATCGTCGACCGCGGCCTCGAGCCGGAACGGGCCGGCGCGCTGGCGCAGCGCCTGCTCGAGGTCGAAACCTATCGAACGCTGGCGCTGCTGGGATTGCCGGAGGCGCAACGGCTGTCGCCGTCGATCGCGCGGATCGAGCGGCGGCTGGCGGAAGTCACCAGCGAGATGAGCGGCACCAACGACCTGGCCGGCAACCACCACCTGCTTGACGAGCTGACGACGCTGGCCGCCGACCTCGAAGCCGGCGCCGCCGCCAGCGTGTTCCGCTTCGGTGCCACCCGCGCCTATGACGAGATCATGCAGCAGCGCCTGCAGACGATCGGCGAGCGGAAGGCGTCGAGCTTTCCGACCTGGACCTCGTTCCTGACCCGGCGCATGGGGCCGGCGATGCGCACCTGCGTCAGCACCGAATCGCGACAGGCCGCGCTGTCGCTGAAGCTGTCGCGCGCGGCCGACCTGCTGCGGACCCGCGTCGATGTCGAGCTCGAAAAGCAGAACCAGGAACTGCTGAAATCGATGAATGCGCGGACCCGGATGCAGCTTCGGCTGCAGAGCACGGTGGAGGGGCTGTCGGTCGCCGCCATCACCTATTATGTGGTCGGCCTGTTCGGCTATCTCGCCAAGGCGCTGCACGAGGCCCACCTCGTTCCGTTCGAGCCGGCCTATCTGATCGCGGGGTTCATTCCCGTCGCCGCGCTTGCGATCTGGCTGACGGTGCGGCGGATCCGCAGGCACCACCTCGGCAACGACCACTGATCCGCGCGGCCTCCCCGGCCCGGCGGCCGGCGCCGCCCGCTGGCACTTCCCGCCCGGATGTGGTTCAAACGCCGGAAATCAACGGAGAACACCGATGGCCTATCGTTCACCCTGGATGACCGAGGAGCTGGATACGTTTCGCGACTCGTTCCGGCGATTCCTGACCAAGGATCTGGCGCCCCGCACCGAACAGTGGCGCAAGGACAAGATCATCGATCGCCAGGCGTGGCGGGCGCTCGGCGAGATGGGCGCCCTGTTGCCCAGCGTGCCGGAAGCCTATGGCGGACTTGGCGCCAGCTTCGCCTTCGATGCGGCGATCCATGAGGACATCGAGAGCATCGTTCCGGAATTCTCGACGCCCTATGGCGTTCACAGCAACATCGTCGCCCACTACATCAACAACTACGGCAACGACGAGCAGAGGAAGCGCTGGCTGCCGAAGCTCGCTTCCGGCGAATGGGTCGGCGCCATCGCCATGACCGAGCCCGGCACCGGCTCCGACCTGCAGGCGGTGCGCACCCGCGCCACCCGGCAGGGCAACGCCTATCAGGTGAACGGCGCCAAGACCTTCATCAGCAACGGCCAGCTCGCCGATCTCGTGGTCGTGGTGGCACGGACCAGCGATGCCCCGGGCGCGAAAGGCATTTCGCTGCTGGTGCTGGAGGCCGACGGCAATGACGGCTTCAAGCGGGGCCGCAACCTCGACAAGATCGGCCTGCACGCATCCGACACCTCGGAACTGTTCTTCGACAATGCGTTCGTGCCGGCGGAGAACCTGCTCGGCGCGGAGGAAGGCCAGGGCTTCGTCCAGCTGATGCAGCAGTTGCCGCGCGAACGGCTGGGCCTGGCCATCAGCGCGGTGGCGGCCCTCGAGCGCGCGGTGCAGATCACGGTCGACTACACCAAGGAACGCAAGGCGTTCAACCAGCCGCTGCTCGGCTTCCAGAACACCGCCTTCAAGCTGGCCGAACGCAAGACCGAGGCGATGATCGCCCGCGTCTTCATCGACTACTGCATCATGCAGATGGTCGAAGGCGAACTCGATGCCGTCACCGCCTCGATGGCGAAATGGTGGTCCACCGAAAAGCAGATGGAGACCATCGACGAGTGCCTGCAACTGCACGGCGGCTACGGCTACATGCAGGAATTCCCGATCAGCCGCATGTATATCGACGGCCGCATCCAGAAGATCTACGGCGGCACCAACGAAATCATGAAGCTCCTGATCGCCCGCTCGCTATAGCGTTTTCGAGCGAAGCGGGTCCGGTTCGCACGAGGAAAACGGATTGGAACAAGGATATGGAGCCCCGTTTCGATTCTATCGGAACGGGGCTCCAGCGCGCTTGCGCCGGGGTGTTTGCATCGCCGGCGCGATCCGGCTTATGATCCCGCATCACTGTTTGTCGCTCTCCGCTCCGCGCAGCGCGCGGGATGCCGGTTGAGGCTGCCGCTGCGCGGCGCATTCCGCTGGAGATCGAACAATGAATGCCCCTCTTCCGCGCCTGACCAGCCTTGCCCATGGCGGCGGCTGCGGCTGCAAGCTCGCGCCCTCGGTGCTGCAGGAGCTGCTCGCCAACCAGCCGGCCGCGGCGCCGTTCCGCCAGCTTCTGGTCGGGGTCGAGACCGGCGACGACGCCGCGGTGTGGCAGGTCGACGACAACACATGCATCGTCGCCACCACCGATTTCTTCATGCCGGTCGTCGACGATCCGTTCGACTTCGGCAGGATCGCGGCGACCAATGCCCTCTCCGACATCTACGCCATGGGCGCCAGGCCGATCATGGCGCTGGCGATCCTCGGCATGCCGCTGAACAAGATCGCGATCGAGGACGTGCGCAAGATCATCGCGGGCGGCACCAGCGTCTGCGCCGCCGCCGGCATTCCGGTGGCGGGCGGCCATTCGATCGACGCACCGGAGCCGATCTACGGCCTTGCGGTGATCGGTCTCTGCCGCCCCGGCGAGGTGCGCCGCAACGCCGGCGCCAGGCCCGGCGACGCCCTGATCCTGACCAAGGCGATCGGGGTCGGCGTATATTCCGCGGCGATCAAGAAAGGCGAACTGTCCGGCGAGGGCTATGCCGAGATGCTGGCCTCGACCACGCAGCTCAACCGCATCGGCGGCGAACTGTCCGGCGACGATACCGTACATGCCGTCACCGACGTCACCGGCTTCGGCCTGCTCGGCCACGCGCTGGAAATGGCGCGCGGCTCGAACCTCACCGTGACACTGAAGGCGGCCGAGGTGCCGCTGTTCACGCAGGCCGCGCGGCTCGCGCAGGACGGCCATGTCACCGGCGCCTCGAGCCGCAACTGGGCGAGCTACGGCGAGGCGATCCGCCTGCCGGACGACCTGCCCGACTGGCAGCGCAACCTGCTGGTCGATCCGCAGACCTCGGGCGGACTGCTGATTTCCTGCGCGGC
>JAGRLZ010000065.1 GCA_020441545.1 Xanthobacteraceae bacterium
ACCGTGTCGGCGTCGAACTGCATGAACTGGCGGTAGCGGCCCGGCCCCGGCTTCTCGTTGCGATAGACATAGCCGGCGCGGTAGCTGCGATAGGGTTTCGGCAGCGTGTCGAAATTCTCGGCGACGTAGCGCGCCAGCGGCGCAGTGAGATCGTAGCGCAGCGAGATCCACTGCTCGTCGTCGTCCTGGAACGAGAACACGCCCTCGTTGGGCCGGTCCTGGTCCGGCAGGAACTTGCCGAGCGCGTCGGTGTATTCAAAAGCCGGCGTCTCGACCGGCTCGAAGCCGTAGCGCTCATAGACCTCGCGGATCACCTCGGTCATCCGCCGCGTGGCGGCGATCTCGGAGGCGGTGCGATCCACCAGCCCGCGCGGCAGCCGGGCCTTCAGTTTCTGCGGTTTTTTGGGTTTGTCAGCCATGCGGCGGGTGGTACCAGCGCAGGCACGGAGCGGCAAGCTGGTTTGGCGTCATACGCGGGCTTGACCCGCGTATCCATCCTCGAAAAACATGTTTTCAAACTGATGGATGGCCGGGTCAAGCCCGGCCATGACGAGCGCTGATCGGGTTCAGTTCACCAGCACGGCGCGGTCGCAGCGCACGCCGGTGACCCAGACATCGGCCTGGCCGAGCCCGATGCCGAGCGTCGCCAGAACCTGCGCCAGCACCTGGTCGATCGAGCCGGTGGCGTTGCCGATGATACCGGTGACCAGCCCGCCCAGCCCCGGAACCGGCAGGCCGAGCGACCCCAGCTTGATGGTCAGCGACAGGTCGCCGAGCAGGCTGCCGGTCAGCGACTGGGTGAAGTTGGTGGTGGTCACCGTCTTCTTGGTCTGCGCCTGGATGTCGGCATAGCTGAAATCCACACTGGTCGGCGAAGTGTTGCCGATGCCGGCATGGGCCTTGCCCGTCACCTGCGCCAGCGCGAGATCGACCAGCTTCGCGGGCCCCGGATCAGGCTTGCTGGTGAAATTGGTCATCTCGGCCATGCTCACATCGCCGATCCAGGCATCGACGATGCCCGGCGTCACGCCGAGCGTCACCTTCGAGGCATCCACGGTCGGGTAGCCGCAGCTCACCGCGTCCAGCGTCGCGGTGCCCGAGGCGACCTCGATATAGATCGGCAGGTTGACCGCCGACACGCTGCCGCTGCCGAGCAGCGTGATTTTCACCAGTACACGGGTCTGGGCGGTGTGCACGCTGGCGCCGCGGGTGCCGACGGTGATCCAGCTCGATCCCACCGGATGCTCGCCGACCGTCGCCCGCACGCTGACGCCGGCGATGCCCGGCAGGCCGAGATCGACCGCCGCCTCGATCTGGTGCGCGCCGTTGGACAGCGCGGCGGCCGCGGACAACAGGTCGTAGAGCCCGACGCTGACGCCGGCCTGCGGCCGGTCGCCGGCCCCGAGCCGCGAATAGGGCCCGAGATCGACCAGCTTGCCGAGCGCGATCGTGTCGGTGCTGCCGGCCAGCGCCTGCGAGATCGCCTGCAACGCGCTGGTCGCGGCATTGACGCCGTTCGCCGCCTGCTGAGCGGTGAGCATGGCGGACACCAGGTCGCCGATCCCGACGTCGGTGTTCAGCAGTTCGTCATAGGTCGCAACGGTGAGATCGAGGCGCGTGGCCAGCGCCGACATCACGTCGAGCAGATCGACATGGGCATCGAGCAGGGCCTCGTAATCCATCGCCGACAGGGACAGCGAGGTACCGAGCATCTTGCCGAGGATCGCGTTCAGCAGCCCGCCGTTCAGCGACAGCAGCCGCGAGCCGATGGCGAAGGACGCCACCGCCGTGCTCGCCGCCGTCGCCGTGGTGGTGATGCGGAACCGATCCGTGGAACTGAACAGCCGGGCGAAATACAGCGGCGTCTCGGTCTGCAGCGTCACCCGCGCGGCGTTGGCCACGCCCGCCGCCGGCGTGACGAAGCGCGCCGCGGGCGTAAGCGCCGGATCGGCGGTGTAGGTGCCGCGCTGGACCGAGGCCAGCGCCGTCGCCGGATAGGCGTTTTTCACCAGCGTGGCGGTTGCCGCGCTTTCCGCATGGTCGAGATCGCTGGCGGCGACGATGGCGGCGAGATCGGCGGCGCTCTGCGCCCTGCGACGGTCGGCGAAGATGGTGCCGACATCGACGCCGAACGCCGCGCAGGCCATGACGAGCACCATGCAGCCGGCGCCGATGATGGCGACGTTGCCGCGATGATCGGCGTGGAATTGTCGCACCAGCCTCCACATGCCCGGCCCTCCTCAGTAACCACCGAATGGAATCGCCGCCGAGCGGACGATGGTCTTTGCCGGCATCGGCACGAAGGCCGGCAGCGCGTAGATGAACATGTCGGAAGCGTCGTAATTCACCGTCACCACGAACACCTTGCTGTCCGCCGACGAGGCGGCCGCGGTGACCGTGAGATGGGCGCCGTCGATCAGCGGATAGGATCCGGCATTGGCGCTGACATAGTCGGCCGCGAGGCTGCCGCGCTCGGAGTCGGTGAGGCCGGCGACGGAGCGCCGCGCGGCTTCGGCCGCGAGCTGCTGGACGCCATGGACCACCGCGAGGTAGGAGCCGAAGATCGCGATGCCGAACAGGATCGCGAAGAACAGCGGCGCCAGTATCGCGAACTCGACCGCCGAGGCGGCGCGCCGGCAGGCGGTGAACTCCGCCAGATATCGAATGCTCCATGTCATGGCGGCATTCGATCATACAATCATTGCGGGAAGTATAACTTATATGCTTGTTTTGGTTGTATTATCCTGCCCCTGCCGCCAGGACAATCCCTCAGGAGAATTACGGATGCGCGGCCCGGCTCCGGCCCGTGGTTTTCGGCCCGCCATGCGCCGCCGGCAGCGCCGCTGCGCCACGTTTTCATGCGCGCCCTGTTTCAACTCGCCTGCAAACGATTTAGGCTGGGCGCACGCATCGCGCCGCGCCAGCCCAGCCATCGAGGGAACCGAACATGCTAGACAAGAGCCCACGCCCCGCTTCCGTGAACGTTCCCAACGATCTCGCCACGTTCTGGATGCCGTTCACCGCGAACCGCGCGTTCAAGAAGGCGCCCCGCCTGCTCGCCGGCGCCGAGGGCATGCACTACATCACCGCCGACGGCCGCAAGCTGATCGATGCCGCGGCAGGCATGTGGTGCTCCAATGCCGGCCATGGCCGCAAGGAGATCGCCGACGCCATCGCCCAGCAGGCGCATGCGCTCGACTACGCGCCGCCGTTCCAGTTCGGCATTCCGCAGGCGTTCGAACTGGCCAGCCGCGTCGCCGACCTGGCGCCGAAGGGTCTCGACCATGTGTTCTTCTGCAATTCCGGTTCGGAAGCCGCCGACACCGCGCTGAAGATCGCGCTGGGCTATCACCAGATCAGCGGCCAGGGCGCGCGCACCCGCCTGATCGGCCGCGAGCGCGGCTATCACGGCGTCGGCTTCGGCGGCACCGCGGTCGGCGGCATCGTCAACAACCGCAAGATGTTCGGCAACCTGCTCGCCGGCGTCGACCACCTGTCCTCGACCTATAACCGCGAAAAGCAGGCGTTCAGCAAGGGCGAGCCGGAATGGGGCGCCGAGATCGCCGACGAGCTGGAGCGGCTCGTCAACCTGCACGGCGCCAACACCATCGCCGCCGTCATCGTTGAGCCGATGGCCGGCTCCACCGGCGTGCTGCCGGCGCCGAAGGGCTATCTCAAGCGGCTGCGCGAGATCACCCAGAAGCACGGCATCCTCCTGATCTTCGACGAGGTCATCACCGGCTTCGGCCGCCTCGGCTTCGCCTTCGCCGCCGAACGCTACGGCGTGCTGCCGGACATGATCACCTTCGCCAAGGGCGTCACCAACGGCGCGGCGCCGATGGGCGGCGTGATCGTGCGCGACACCATCTACGAAGCCTTCATGACCGGCCCCGACTATGCGGTCGAGCTGTGCCACGGCTACACCTATTCGGCGCATCCGCTGGCCTGCGCGGCCGGCCTCGCCACCCTCGACATCTATCGCGACGAGAAGCTGTTCGAGCGCGCCAACAAGATGGAGGCGATGTTCGCCGACGCGGTGATGAGCCTGCGCGGCGAGCCGAACGTGCTCGATATCCGCACCATTGGCCTGACCGGCGCCGTCGATCTCGCGCCCCTGCCGGACGGTCCCGGCAAGCGCGGCTACGAATGCCTGAGCCGCGCCTTCCACGACAACGACCTGATGATCCGGGTGGCCGGCGACACCATCGCGCTGACCCCGCCGCTGATCGTCAGCGAGGACCAGGTCGGCGAGATCGTCGGCAAGGTCGCCAAGGTGATCCGCGCGGTCGCCTGACCGCGTCCGGTTCCGCCCGCGAGCCGGCTGGCGGAACCGGGTTCCCGCGCCACGGCACCGGCGGATTCATGCGGATGACGGGCGCAAATGTCATCTAACCGCTACGGGCGCCCCCGAATCAGCGATAATGGGAGAATTACGCGCCCGGACGGCACGGTCGCCGCCCGGCCGCGATACTGATTGAGCCGTGCTGATTAAGACGTTGGCGCTTCTGGGGACCCGCGCGACCTGATGATCCGGATTTCCACCATTTTCGTCGCCATCTGCATGGCCATGATCGCCGCCTCGCTGGGGCTGGTGCTGCATGCGGTTGCCGGCTTGAACGGCCAGGAGTCCGCCACCATCGCGCTGGCCGCGATGACGTTCATGATCCTCTACAACGCCGTCTCCATGCGGATGCGCGACCGGCCCGACATCGAGGGCCGGATCGCCGATCTGTCGCAGGGCACCACCGATCTCGCCCGGCAGGTCGGCGAGTTCGGCCGCCGCCTGTCGGCGATCGAGGCCCGCGTGCTGTCCGGCACCGCCGCCGGCCAGGAGCGGATGCAGGCGCTCGCCGGCGAGATCGGCGAACTCGGCACCCTGGTCAACGAGCTGGCGCAATCGGTCGCCGCGCAAGAGGATCTGCTGTCGCTCGGCTCGCTGGTCGCGGAGCCGCCCGAGGCTACGCCGGCGCCGGTCCGCGCGGCTGTCGCGCCCGCTGTTGCCGCGCCCGTTGTTGCCGCACCTATGGCTGCTACCCCCATGGCCGCCTCCTCCATGACCGCCTCCTCCATGACCGCCTCCTCCATGGCCGCCGCACCCCCGCCTTTCGCCACGCCTGCCGCCGCGCAGCGGGTGGAGGAGGATTACATCGATGCCGAGCTCGATGCGGATCTCGATGTCCTTGCCGCCGGCGATCCGGGCCAGCTGCTGGCTGCCGTCACCAGCGCCGTCGATTCGAACCGGATCGACATCTACCTGCAACCGATCGTGACGCTGCCGCAGCGCAAGGTGCGCTTCTACGAGGCGGTATCGCGGCTGCGCGACGCCAACGACCGGCTGCTGACGGCGGAGGATTTCATCGAGACGGCTGAGCATGCCGGCCTGATGAGCCGCATCGACTCCATGGTGATGCAGCGCTGCGTGCAGGTGCTGCAACGCCTGACGACCCGCAACAAGGAGGTCGGCGTCTTCTGCAACGTCGCCGCCGCGACGCTGGCGAACCCGGCGGCCTTTGCCCAATGCCTCGATTTCCTCGAGGCCAGCCGCGCGCTGGCGCCCTCGCTGATCCTCGAATTCAAGCAGGCGGCGTTCCGCGGCTTCGGCGCGATCGAGCGCGAGCACCTCGCCGCGCTGGCCCAGCGCGGCTATCGCTTCTCGATCGATCACGTCACCGACCTGAAAATCGAGCCGCGCGAGCTTGCCGATCGCGGCGTCCGCTACATCAAGGTTCCCGCCGCGCTGCTGCTCGACCCGCAGCAGATGTCGGCGGCCGATATCCACGCCGCCGACCTGTCCGGGCTGCTCAGCCGCTTCGGCATCGACCTGGTGGTCGAGCGGATCGAGGGCGAGCGCGCGGTGGTGGATTTGCTGGACTATGACGTGCGCTTCGGGCAGGGATTCCTCTTCGCCGCGCCGCGCCCGCTGCGTCCCGACACGGGAACCGCGAACGGGACGGCGCCGTCAGCCCGGCCGGCGCCGCCGGAGCATGCCCCACGAGAGATTCCGCAGTCCATCAATGGCACCAGCAAGCCCGCCCAACCGTTCGCCAGCCGCGCCGAGCCCAACCGCGCCGGACAATCGGCGGCCATCGGCAACGCCGCATTGGCACGGCGCGCCCTGCGCCCGACCTGATCGTTGTCACCGGCCATGACCCAGTTGCGTTTCATCGAGCGCCTGCGCGACCTCGTCGACAATGTCGATGTCGTGCTGAGCGACATCTGGGGCGTGGTCCATAACGGGCTCGTCGCCTTTCCCGAAGCCTGCGAGGCGCTGCACACCTTCCGCGCCCGCGGCGGCACGGTGGTGCTGATCACCAATGCGCCGCGCCCCGCCGATTCCGTGCAGCGGCAGTTGCGCAAGCTCGGCGTTGACGATGCCACCTATGACGCCATCGTCTCGTCGGGCGACCTGACCCGGCATTACGTCGCCGACCATCCGGGCAAGGCCGTTTTCTGGCTCGGCCCGGAGCGCGACACCTCGATTCATCGCGGCCTCGATCCGGTCTTCGCGCCGCTGGAGAAGGCCGACTACATCGTCTGCACCGGCCCGTTCGACGACGAGACCGAGACCCCCGAAGACTACCGCGCGATGATGACCGAGGCGCGCCGGCGCGGCCTCACCCTGATCTGCGCCAATCCGGATATCGTGGTCGAGCGCGGCGACCGGCTGATCTACTGCGCCGGCGCGATCGCGGAACTGTATCGCGAACTCGGCGGCGAGGTGATCTTCTACGGCAAGCCGCACCGGCCGATCTACGACCGCGCCATGGCGATCGCCGCGGACAGGCGCGGCGCGACGGTCGATCGGTCGCGCGTGCTGGCAATCGGCGACTCGGTGCGCACCGATCTCACCGGCGCGCACGGCTTCGGGATCGACCTGCTGTTCGTGACGCGCGGCATCCATGCCGGGGAGTTCGAAGGCATCGACCTTCTGGACAACGCCTCGGTCAAGGAGCTGTTCGGCCACCCGCCGCGCGCGCTGACCCGCGAATTGCGGTGGTGAAGGCGTGCTTGCCCGGCCGCTACGCCGTGACGATATCCGGAAACACCGCCTCGATCTTGTTCTTCAGGGTGGCGGCGTTGAACGGCTTGACGATGTAGTTGTTGACGCCGGCGCGCTTGGCGGCGATCACGTTCTCGGTCTTGGATTCCGCCGTGATCATGATGAACGGCGTCATCGCCAGGTTGGGATCGGCGCGGACTTCCTTGAGCAGGTCGTAGCCCGTCATCGGCTCCATGTTCCAGTCGGAGATCACGAGGCCGTATTTGCGGGTGCGCATCTTGTCCAGCGCCGCCGATCCGTCGCTGGCGTCGTCGATGTTCTGGAAGCCGAGCTGCTTGAGGAGATTACGGATGATGCGGATCATGGTGTTGTAGTCGTCCACCACCAGAACCGGCATTCCCAGATCGACCGCCATTCTTGGCCCCCTTCAGCAAAAGATCGGCAGCCGCACAATCACGTCGGATCGACCGCCCCAACGGCGGTTTGGTAGCATCGCGCCGTTAAACAGCCCGTTAATTCGCGACATCGGGAGAACTACCCATGGATTCCGGTGAATGGCCGGTATCCGCGATCGGTAAAGCTGTCTTGACTTCGACCTCGTGACGGCGGCACGGTCCCGGCTCCCGCCGAGATCGAACAGCGACATCGTAATGACTTCCAGTTTCACCGTTATCCGCGACACCACGCCTGCCGATGCCATCCCGCGCGGCGCCGTCATCGCCATGGGCAATTTCGACGGAGTCCATCTCGGCCATCGCGCCGTGATCGCAAGCGCCCAGCAGATGGCCCGGCGGCTTGGCAAGCCGGCCTTCGCGGTCACCTTCGAGCCGCATCCGCGCAAGTTCTTCAGTCCGCACACCCCGCAATTCCGCCTCACCAGCGAGGCCGACAAGCTGCGCCTGCTGGCCGGCACCGGGCTCGACGGCGCCGTGGTGATGACCTTCGACGCCGAGCGCGCCGGCACCAGCGCGCAGGACTTCATCAACCACGACCTGATGGCGCGGCTCGGCATCAGCGGCATCGCGATCGGCTACGACTTCCACTTCGGCAAGGGCCGCGTCGGCTCGCCGGCGCTGCTGCGGAGCGAGGCGCCGAAGCTCGGGATCGAGGTGGAAGTGCAGCCGCATGTCGATATCGACGAACGGCCGATCTCCTCCACCGCGATCCGGATGGCGCTGGCGGAGGGCCAGATCGCGGAGGCCACCGCCATGCTCGGCGGCCCGTGGTTCGTCACCGGCGAGGTCGTCCACGGCGAGAAGCGCGGCCGCGACCTCGGCTATCCCACCGCCAATCTGCGGCTCGATCCGCAATGCGGGCTGCGCCACGGCATCTATGCGGTGCGGGTCGCCGTGGATGGACGCCCCTATGACGGCGTGGCCAGCTTCGGCCGCCGCCCGACCTTCGACAACGGCGCGCCGCTATTGGAAATTTTCCTGTTCGACTTCAGGGGCGATCTTTACGGCAAGGTGCTGGATGTCGCCTTCATCGCCTATCTCCGCGACGAGATGAAGTTCGACAGCGCCGAGGCGCTGGTCCGCCAGATGGACGACGACAGCGCCAAAGCCCGCGCCGCGCTTGCCGCGGCGCCCGACGCCTTCCCGAAGCTGGGCCGGATCGGCTAGCGCCGGCCTTTGCGTTCCCGCCGCCGCCTGCTATGGAAACGCCATGTTTGCGTGGCGCACCATCGTCCTCACCGGCATCATTACCGGCCCGGCTTCCGCCTGAGCTTTGCTCGGCGCAAGACCGGGACCAATTCCGCAACTCCGCGCCCTTCAGCCACGCCGAAAGCCTCATGTCCGACAAGCCGCAGAAATCCGCCCCCAAGACCGACGGGCCTGACTACTCGAAGACCCTGTTCCTGCCGCAGACCGCATTCCCGATGCGCGCCGGCCTGCCCCAGCGCGAGCCGGAAATCCTCAAGCGCTGGAACGAGATCGGGCTCTACCAGCGGCTGCGCGAGGACGCCCGCGGCCGGGCCAGGTTCGTGCTGCATGACGGCCCGCCCTACGCCAACGGCAATATCCATATCGGCCATGCGCTGAACAAGATACTCAAGGACGTGGTGACCAAAAGCCAGCAGATGCTCGGCCACGATTCCAACTACGTGCCCGGCTGGGACTGCCACGGCCTGCCGATCGAATGGAAGATCGAGGAGGAGAACTACCGCTCCAGGGGCAAGGCCAAGCCGAACTTCAAGGATCCGGCCGCGATGGTCGCGTTCCGGAAGGAGTGCCGCGCCTATGCCGACAAGTGGCTGAACGTGCAGCGCGAGGAATTCAAGCGGCTCGGCATCATCGGCGACTGGGACGGCCGCTACGCCACCATGGACTATTTCGCCGAAGCGCAGATCGCGCGCGAACTGATGAAGTTCGCCGCCAACGGCACGCTGTATCGCGGCTCCAAGCCCGTGATGTGGAGCGTGGTCGAGAAGACCGCGCTGGCGGAGGCCGAGGTCGAATACGAGGATCACACCTCGGATACGGTATGGGTGAAGTTTCCGGTCACCTCGCCCGCGCACGGCGCGCTGGCGCAGGCAAGCGTGGTGATCTGGACCACCACGCCGTGGACGCTGCCCGGCAACCGCGCCATCAGCTTCTCGTCGAAAATCGCTTACGGCCTCTACAAGGTCACCGACGCGCCCGCCGACAACTGGGCCAGGACCGGCGACCTGCTGATCCTCGCCGACCGGCTCGCCGAAGACGTCTTCAAGCAGGCGCGCGTGACGGCTTACGAGAAGGTCCGCGACATCCCCGCCGACACCATGGATGCGATCGAATGCGCGCATCCGCTGAAGGGTTTTGAGGGCGGCTACGAGTTCACCGTGCCGCTGCTCGATGGCGACCATGTCACCGACGACACCGGCACCGGCTTCGTCCACACCGCGCCCGGCCACGGCCGCGAGGACTTCGACATCTGGACCGCCAGCGCACGCGATCTCGCGG
>JAGRLZ010000066.1 GCA_020441545.1 Xanthobacteraceae bacterium
AGTGGTCCGATTCCAACATTTGCATCCCGTTGCCGCACGCATCTTTGCAAATGCTGGAATCAAAGGACCACTAGCAACTATAAAGTCTTGGTGGAGTTCTGGATTTCATATCAACCCAAACTGATTCTTTTCGGAAACCGCCGCGCGTGACCGCCGCCCAACGCCGACGCCTTTCGACGCTGATTCTCGGCCGCTTCGCCCGGTCGGCGGTGTCGCGCGCCAGCGGCGGATCGGCGATCCTGGCGCGACTGTGGCCCGGCCGCACCGACCAGCTCGTGATCGCCCCGCACGACCTGCGCACCGCCGACGCCACCCGCGCCGCCGAAATCTATGCCGGGCGCTTCGTGTTCGCCGGCAAGATCGTCACCTGCCACAGCCGCTCGATCTTCGATCTCGAGGCGCCGTCGGAGGACTGGGAGGCCGCCTTGCTCGGCTTCGGCTGGCTGCGCCACCTGCGCGCCGCCGACACCGCCATCAGCCGCGCCAATGCCCGCTCGCTGATCGACGACTGGCTCTCCAATCCCGGCCGCAAGCGCCCGGTGGGCCGCCGCGCCGACGTCCAGGCCCGCCGCGTGATCTCGCTGCTGTCGCAGGCGCCGCTGGTGCTGACCGACACCGACAGCAAGTTTTACCGCCGCTACCTGCGCGGCCTGACCCGCGACATCCGCCAGTTGCGCTTCGCGCTGGTGGACATCGCCGACGGCGTGCCGCGACTGCAGGTGCTGATCGCGCTGTGCTACGCCACGCTGTGCCTCGCCAACCAGGCGGGCCAGGTGCGCAACGCCGCGCGCAAGCTTTCGGACGAGTTGCAGCGCCAGATCCTGCCCGACGGCGGGCACATCTCGCGCAACCCCGGCGCGCTGATCGAGCTGCTGCTCGACCTGCTGCCGCTGCGGCAGACTTTCGCCGCGCGCAACATCCCGCCGCCGCCGGCGCTGCTCAACGCCATCGACCGCATGATGCCGATGCTGCGCTTCTTCCGCCACGGCGACGGCAACTTCGCGCTGTTCAACGGCATGAGCGCCACGCCGTCCGACCTGCTGGCGACGCTGCTCGCCTATGACGACACCCGCGGCATCCCGATGGCGACGATGCCGCATTCCGGCTACGAGCGGCTCGACGCCGGCGCCACCACGGTGATCGTCGACACCGGCACGCCGCCGCCCGCGAGCGTCTCCAGCGAGGCCCATGCCGGCTGCCTTGCCTTCGAACTGTCGTCGGGCCAGAACCGCATCGTCATCAATTGCGGCATGCCCGGCACGGCCCGCGATTCCTGGCGCGTGTTCGCGCGCGCCACGCCGGCGCATTCGACCGCGGCCTATCACGACGCCTCGTCCTGCCAGTTCGTCGAGCACACCTCGATGAAGCGCCTGTTGCGCGGCGCGCCGATCGTCAGCGGCCCGTCGGAGGTCGACAGCGTGCGCGAGCTGGTCGAGAACGGCATCCTGCTGTCGGCCTCGCATGACGGCTATCTCGGCCGCTTCGGCATCGTCCACCGCCGTGTGCTGGTGCTTTCGGATGACGGCCGGCAGCTCGACGGCGAGGACACCATCGCGCCGCCCGACGGCTATCGCATCCGCGGCGGCTCGGCCGATTTCGCGATCCGCTTCCACCTGCATCCGGCGGTGAAGGCGAGCCGCCTCAGCGACGCCCGCAGCGTGATGCTGGTGCTGCCCAACCGCGAGGTGTGGACCTTCGAGGCGCTCGACGACAGGGTCGACCTCGAGGACAGCGTGTTCCTCGCCGGCAATGACGGCCCGCGCCGCACCGCGCAGATCGTGATCCGCCAGGATGCCCGGCAGGCCGGCCATATCCGCTGGACCTTCGCCCGCTCGGCCTCCTCGCCGTCCCAGACCACGGCCCGGCGCGCCGCCCGCAACGAGCCGGAACTGCCGCTTTGACCGTTGTGAGGCGCGGCGAAAGCTGTTAACCAGCACGCGCCCGCGCGACTGGCGACCTGGGATGGAGCACCATCGGGAAGCGCGGGCCATATCCGCCGCGCGCCTGGGCATCGGTATTCCTTCAGACAGAGGATCTGCCCATGTCCGTATCCGCGTCCGACACGCCGCGCCGCGTCACCCGCGCCCTGCTTTCCGTTTCCGACAAGACCGGCCTGGTCGACTTCGCCAAGGCGCTCGCCGCGCAAGGCATTGAGCTGGTCTCGACCGGCGGCACCGCCAAGGCGATCGCGGCGGCCGGCCTCAAGGTGCGCGACGTTTCCGAACTCACCGGCTTCCCGGAGATGATGGACGGCCGCGTCAAGACGCTGCATCCCAAGGTGCATGGCGGGTTGCTGGCGATCCGCGACAATGCCGAGCACGCGAAAGCGATGACCGACCACGGCATCGCGCCGATCGACCTTCTGGTGGTCAACCTCTATCCGTTCGAGGCCACCGTCGAGAAGGCCGCGCCCTTCGACGACTGCATCGAGAACATCGACATCGGCGGCCCGGCGATGATCCGCGCCGCCGCCAAGAACCACGGCGATGTCGCGGTGGTGGTCGAGCCGGAAGACTATCAGGCTGTGCTCGACGAGCTCGCCGCCAACAGCGGCGCGACCACGCTTGCGCTGCGCCGCCGCCTTGCTGCGAAAGCTTACGCGCGGACCGCCGCCTATGACGCCGCGATCTCGAACTGGTTCGTGTTGCAGAACGACACCGACGCGCCGGACTATCGCGCCTTCGGCGGCCGCCTCGTGCAATCGCTGCGCTACGGCGAGAACCCGCACCAAAGCGCCGCGTTCTACCGCACGCCGGAGCGGCGCTCCGGCGTCGCCACCGCGCGGCAGTTGCAGGGCAAGGAACTGTCCTACAACAACATCAACGACACCGATGCCGCTTACGAATGCGTCGCCGAATTCGACGCCGGGCGCACCGCGGCGGTCGCCATCATCAAGCACGCCAATCCGTGCGGCGTGGCGGAGGGCGACGACCTGGTCTCGGCCTATCGCAAGGCGCTGGCCTGCGACTCCACCTCCGCCTTCGGCGGCATCGTGGCGCTGAACCGCACGCTCGACGCCGACGCCGCGCGCGCCATCACCGATATCTTCACCGAGGTCATCATCGCCCCCGATGCCAGCGAAGAAGCCATCGCCATCGTCGCGGCGAAGAAGAACCTGCGCCTGCTGCTCGCCGGCGGCCTGCCCGATCCGCAGGCGCGCGGCCTCACCGCCAGGACGGTGGCCGGCGGCCTTTTGGTGCAGACCCGCGACAACGCGGTGGTCGACGACATGACGCTGAAGGTGGTGACGAAGCGCGCGCCGAGCGACGCCGAGCTGCGCGACCTGCGCTTCGCCTTCCGCGTCGCCAAGCACGTCAAGTCCAACACCATCATCTATGCGAAGGATCTCGCCACCGTCGGCATCGGCGCCGGCCAGATGAGCCGGGTCGATTCGGCCCGCATCGCCGCGCGCAAGGCCGAGGACGCCGCCCGCGAATTGAAGCTCACGGAGCCGATGACGCGCGGATCGGTGGTGGCATCGGACGCCTTCTTCCCGTTCGCCGACGGCATGCTGGCCTGCATCGAGGCCGGCGCCACCGCGGTGATCCAGCCCGGCGGCTCGGTGCGCGACGACGAGGTCATCAAGGCTGCCGACGATCACGGCATCGCCATGGTGCTGACCGGCACCCGGCATTTCCGGCATTGAGTCTATTCACGGAAGGGCGTCATGCGCGGGCTCGACCAGCGCATCCATCTTTCGACAATGATGGATTGCCGGGTCAGGCCCGGCAATGACAAGGGCTAATCCCGCACCCGCGACAACAGCGCCAGGCCGGCGAGGAAGAACGCCACCAGCACCGCCATGCCGGCCTTCTGGCTGGCGGTGACCGCGGTGACCACGCCGATCAACAGCGGCCCGACGAACGACGTCACCTTTCCCGTCAGCGCGAACAGCCCGAAATACTGCGTGATGCGGTCCTGCGGCGCCATGCGGATCAGCAGCGTGCGCGAGGCCGCCTGCAACGGCCCGCCCATCATGCCGATCAACCCGCCGAGCACCAGATAGGCTTTCTCGGCGGGCGCGGCGAACAATCCGCCGCCGGGCTGCGGCGGCGTGACGGGAATGAACAGGATCGAGTCGCGGTCCACCAGCAGGATGGCGACGATCGACAGCAGCAGCACCGTCATCGCGCCCGCGATCACGCGCTTCGGCCCGAGCCTGTCGTCGAGCTTGCCCCCGAGCCAGGCGCCGAGCGTGCCGGTGAAGGCGAGCAGGATGCCGAAGGTGCCGATCTGGATGGTGTGCCAGCCGAAGGTGCCGGCCGCATAGATGCCGCCGAACGCGAACAGCGAGACCAGGCCGTCGGTGTAGATCATGTTGGCGAGCAGGAAGATCGCGATCGACCTGCGTTTCGGCAGTTCGCGCAGCGTCTCGCCGAGCTCGCGCAGGCCCTCGCGCAACGCCTGCCGCACCGGCCGCTTCGACGGCAGGTCCGGCGTCAGCAGGAACATCGGCAGCACGAAGACCACGAACCAGACGGCGGTGAGCGGACCGACGATGCGGTCGCCCTCATGGCTGGCGACGTCGAGGCCGAACAGCGGCGCGCGGCCGAACAGCGTGCGCCCGGTCTCCGGGCTGGCGGCGAGAAAGCCGAGCACCAGGACCAGGCTGAGGATGCCGCCGATATAGCCGGTGGCCCAGCCGGTGCCGGACAGCCGCCCGATCTTCTCCGGCGGCACCAGCGTCGGCATCATCGCATTGTTGAACACGGTGGCGAACTCGACGCCGACGGTGGCGACCGCATAGGCGATCAGCAGCGGCACGATCACGCCCGGATCGCCCGGCCTGCCGATCCACATCAGGCTGGCGCCGATCACCAGCAGCGCGCCGAAGGTCGCGATCCAGGGCTTGCGGCGGCCGCTGGCATCGGCGATGGCGCCGAGGATCGGCGACAGGACCGCGATCACGAATCCGGCCGCCGCGGTGGCGAAGCCCCACAGCGACTGGCCCTCCGCCGGGGTCGCCGCCACGAAGGTGGCGAAATAGGGTGCGAACACGAAGGTCGTGATCAGCGTGAAGTAGGGCTGCGCCGCCCAGTCGAAGAAAATCCACGACGCCACGGCGGCGCGCGACGGGTAGCGGGGCTCCGCCGCCATGTGACCTGCCTCGATATCCGTTGCGACCGACATGCATGCATCCTCTGGCGAATCGTTCCACCGTCAGGCAGGCGGCGCGATCCCATACCTTGCCTTTTAACCCAGGCATTCCGTTTCAGGAGAATTCCCGCAAATGTTAGAACCGAAGCCCTACAGGGAGCCATAAAATTCTCGTGCAACGCCGATATGACATGAACGATCCCATGCGCCCGGTCACCCGGGAGCCGATCCACGGCGCGGCGATGCGATCAGCCGCGGCCATCCCGGGAGACGGGATTTCGAGGGCCATATCGGTGACGCGGCGCGCCTTCGCCGCCTGCCTCGGCCTCGCGCTGCTCGCGGGCGGCGCGGCGGCGCAGGATGCGCGGCGCGGCGTGACGTTGCCGCCGGCGAATCGTCTCGCGCCGGTCGTCGCCCCGCACGGCATGGTGGTGGCGCAGGAGAAGCTTGCGGCACGGATCGGTCGCGACGTGCTGGCGCGCGGCGGCAACGCGGTGGATGCCGCGGTCGCCACCGGCTTTGCCATGGCGGTGACCTATCCGCGCGCCGGCAATCTCGGCGGCGGCGGCTTCATGGTGATCCACCTCGCCGACGGCAACAAGGATGTCGCCATCGACTATCGCGAGACCGCGCCGCAGGCCGCAACCCGCGACATGTTCCTCGGCGCCGACGGCAAGCCGGACCCGGCGCGATCGCGCAACTCCGCGCTCGGCATCGGCGTGCCCGGCACGGTCGCCGGGCTGACGCTGGCGCTGGCGAAATACGGCTCCGGACAATTCACGCTGGC
>JAGRLZ010000067.1 GCA_020441545.1 Xanthobacteraceae bacterium
CGCACCGGGAGGCGGCTGGTTCGACGCCGTCGGCGGCAGGTCGAGGCCGCCTTTGCGGCCGCAGCCCGCCAGCGCCAGCGCGGCAGCGGCGAGAACGATCACGGCCCAGCGTGACGAAACAGAATTGGAAGTGCGGCTCACGGCAGAATCCCCAAATGCGGGCGCCACCATACAAAGATTGATCCGCGCTGGCGAGCCCTCGTAGGCGTCGATTTCGCAGGGCCCGGCCGGCATGCGGCCACCGCCTATCGGCCCGATTTCGGCTCCTTTTCCAGGCGCTTGAGCCACGCTTTGGCCTGCGCCCTGACGTTCTTCGGCGCGGTTCCGCCGAAGCTGGTGCGGCTTTTCACCGAGGCGTCCACCGACAGCACATCCATGACGGCCCGGGTGATCCTCGGCTCGACCTCCTGCATCGCCGCGAGCGGCAGCTCGTGCAGCGCCACGCCCTGCTTCGCGGCAAGGCCGACGATGCGGCCGGTGACGTGATGCGCCTCGCGGAACGGCATCTTTAGCGTCCGCACCAGCCAGTCGGCGAGGTCGGTGGCGGTGGCATAGCCCTCGCCGGCGGCGAGCTTCATGCGCGCCGCGTCCGGCGCGAGGTCCCGCACCATGCCGGTCATGGCGCGGACCGCCAGCGACAGCGCCGCGAACGCCTGCATCGCGCCCTCTTTGTCCTCCTGCATGTCCTTCTGATAGGCCAGCGGCAGGCCCTTCATGACGATGAGCAGCGCGTTCAGCGCACCGATGACGCGGCCGGTCTTGGCGCGCACCAGTTCGGCCGCATCCGGATTGCGCTTCTGCGGCATGATCGAGGAGCCGCTGGTGAACTTGTCCGACAGCTTGACCAGCCCGACCAGCGGCGAAGTCCAGATCACGATCTCCTCGGCGAAGCGCGACAGATGCACCGCGGCGATCGCCGCCGCCGCCAGCGTCTCCAGCACGAAATCGCGATCCGACACCGCGTCGAGCGAATTGGCCATCGGCCGGTCGAATTGAAGCGCCCTGGCGGTCGCCTGCCGGTCGATCGGGAACGAGGTGCCGGCGAGCGCCGCCGATCCCAGCGGGCTCTCGTTGAGCCGCTTGCGCGCGTCGGCAAAGCGGCCGCGGTCGCGCGCCGCCATCTCGACGTAGGCCAGCAGGTGATGGCCGAAAGTCACCGGCTGCGCGGTCTGCAAATGCGTGAAGCCCGGCATCACGGTGTCGGCATGCTCCAGCGCCCGGCTCGCCAGCGCGTATTGAAATGCACCGAACGCGGCGTCGAGTTCGTCGATGGTATCGCGCACATAGAGGCGGAAATCGGTCGCGACCTGGTCGTTGCGCGAGCGCGCGGTGTGCAGCCGCCCCGCCGCCGGGCCGATCAGCTCGCTCAAGCGGCTCTCGACATTCATGTGAATGTCCTCGAGCGCCCGCTTGAACGTGAAGGCGCCCTTGCCGATTTCTGACAAAATCGTGTCTAGACCCTTGGCGATGTTTTTTGCATCACTGGCCGTTATAATTCCCTGCGTTGCCAGCATGGCGGCGTGCGCCTTGGACGCGGTGATGTCCTGGGCATAAAGGTGGCGATCGACGTCGATCGAGACGTTGATTTCCTCCATGATCGCATCGGGACCGTCCTTGAACCTGCCGCCCCACATCTTGTTGCTCATGCCACACCGCTTCTGCTTGTCCTGTGGCGCCGGTCGCCGCGGCCGCCGCCTCGTGGTCCACTCACTGGTTTCGCGCCCCTCCATAACCGCATCTGACACGGAATGACAAACCCCGACCCGGCTTCAGGCCCCGCCCCCGAGACCCGGCCCCGCTTTCCGGCCCGCCGCGTGCTGATCCTGCTCGGCGCCGTCATCGTCGGCGCCGCCGTCGGCTACGGCGTGGTCCACAAGGCGTCCGCGCCAAGCCCGAGCGCCGATGCGGCCGATTGCGCGCCCGCGGTGACGCTGGCGAAGAAGCTCGATCCGCTCGCCACCGGCGAGGTCGCCGCGGTAACCATGGCGAGGACGCCGCTGAAGATGCCGGATCTCGCCTTCGAGGACGGCAACGGCAATCCGAAAAAGCTCTCCGACTGGCGCGGCAAGACCGTGCTGCTCAACCTGTGGGCGACCTGGTGCGTGCCGTGCCGCAAGGAAATGCCGGCGCTCGACCGCCTGCAGGCCAAGCTCGGCAGCGACAAGTTCCAGGTCGTCGCGGTCAATATCGACACCCGCGACCTCGACAAGCCGAAGACCTTTCTGAAGGAGGCCAACCTCACCCGGCTCGGCAATTTCAGCGACGCCAAGGCGCGGGTGTTCCAGGATTTGAAGAGCATCGGCCTCGCGCTGGGGATGCCGACCTCGGTGCTGATCGACGGCAGGGGCTGCCGGATCGGCCACATCGCCGGCCCCGCCGAATGGGACAGCGACGATGCCGTCAAGCTGATCCGGGCGTCGCTCGGGCCGTAGACACCCG
>JAGRLZ010000006.1 GCA_020441545.1 Xanthobacteraceae bacterium
CAATCGCAACAAGAAACCATCTGTCTGCGACACCTTAATTTCCGGCGTTTTACCTTTCCGGCGTTTTATCGCAGCATTGCCCGGCAACCCGACATGGATATCCACGCAACGCTCCCGCCAAAAGGCCGCGACCTTCGACTGGACTTCTTTCGCGGCGTCGCCAACTGGGCGATCTTCCTGGATCACGTTCCCAACAATGTGGTGAACTGGATCACGACCCGGAATTACGGCTTCAGCGACGCCGCCGACCTGTTCGTGTTCATTTCCGGCTACACCGCCTCCTTCGTCTACGCCAAGATGATGCTGGAGCGCGGATTCGTCGTCGGCGCCACCCGCCTCTTCAAGCGTGTCTGGCAGCTTTACGTCGCGCACATCGTCCTGCTGGTGATCTATGTGGCCGCGATCGGGTCGGTCGCCCAGTTTTACCGGGACGCCGACATCATCAACGAATTCAATATCGCCGGATTCATCGAAAACCCGATCCAGACCCTGACGCACGGCCTGCTGCTGTCGTTCAAGCCGCTGAATCTGGACGTCCTTCCGCTCTACATCGTGCTGATGGGCTTCTTTCCGCCAGTGCTGTGGATGATGCTGCGAAGGCCCGATCTCACCATGATCGGCTCGCTGGTGCTCTATTTCGCCGCCCGCCAGTTCGGCTGGAATCTACATGCCTATCCCTATGGCGGCTGGTACTTCAATCCGTTCGCCTGGCAGCTTCTCTTCATGTTCGGCGCATGGTTCGCCCTGGGAGGCGCGATCGAATCCCGCTCGATCATCCGCTCGCGGGTTCTGCTCTACCTCGGCGTGGGCTACCTGGTCTTCGCCCTCGTCATGACCATGGCCGGCAGCTTCCCCGAATTCGGCGCGCTCCTCCCGGAATGGCTGTATGATGCCTTCAATCCCAACGACAAGACCAACCTGGCGCCCTACCGGGTGCTGCATTTCGTCATCATCGCGTTTCTGGTCACGCGGTTCGTCCCGCGGGACTGGCGCGGCCTCGAATGGCGGATTTTCCAGCCGATCGTGAAATGCGGCCAGCAGTCTCTCGCGGTGTTCTGCGTCGGCGTGTTTCTCTCGTTCGTGGCGCACATCGTGCTGTCGATGAGTTCCGGCTCGCTGCTGGCACAAGTCGTCGTCAGCGTGCTGGGCATCGCGATCCTGTGCTGCGTCGCCTATTACATCTCGTGGTCCAAGAAGCAGGACAAGCCGCTGCCGAAACCGGCCGCCCGGCCGGCTGCCGTTACAGCCATGGACGCCGCGCCCGGCGCCATCCCGGCAGCCAAGGCCGCCGACGCCACCGGCGCGTGATCGCGGAACGGCGGAATATCCGGATCAAGTGCCGCCGCCGGCCATCGATGCCGGCGCGCCGTGAACGTGTCGGCCCTTCCAAACATATCATCTGGCGGTGAAATGGTCGGGGCAGCTGGATTCGAACCAACGACCTGCAGTACCCAAAACTGCCGCGCTACCAGGCTGCGCTATACCCCGGCCGAACCGTTCCGGAACGAGGGTTCGATACACGCTCGCGGTGCCGTCAGCAAGGCTCCGCCTCGGCTCAGCGGCCGGCGAACAGCGGGAAAGCGACGCGATCACCGGGCGCGATGCCGTATTTGCGGGCGGTTCCGGCCACCACCTCCAGCACCGCCCGCGCCGGCCCGCGCGATGAAATGATCCGGGTGGACAGCGGCTCGGTGTTCTCCGCGATCCGCAGGATCCGGCCGTCGGAGCGGATAAAGATCATGTCGAGCGAGACATAGGTGTTCTTCATCCACATCGACACTTCCTGCTCCGGCGAAAAATCGAACAGCATCCCGACGCCGTCGGCCAGTTCCTTCCGGTACATCAGCCCGGTGCGCTTCTCTTCTTCGGTGGTGGCCATCTCGACCGAAAACACCCTGACGCCGGATCGGGTCGCGATCTCGAGCGTCCTGAAATCCGCAGCGTGAGCAAGTCCCGTCGCCAGCCATGCAGCGGCGAAAAACGCGGCCAGCGCCAGCCCGCGCAGGCGGCCATGATTGAACCCGAAGTCAATGGACATGAACGGAAGCCTGCTGTGGTTGGCGCGGGAATACAAGTGCGGGAATACGAGTGCGGAAATGCAGGATGCGCAATCGCCGCTCCGCAAGCCAATGGGGTCAGCCCCTAACACCACTCGCATCCCGCCGTGGCGCCCTGCATTATCCGCCAGGGAACTAGCAAAGGATGGTGGCAAAGGATGGTGGCAAAATCCAGCGCCCGATCACGTCGATACACCTGAACGTGATCCGGCGTGCGCAACGCACGACGTGAAAATCAGGGCCATTTCCGTTCCGATCAAATCGGAACGGGGCTCTATATTTTTGTTTTAACGTGTTTTCTTTGCGCGAACCGGAATCCACTTCGCTCGAAAACGCTTTAGTGCGACGAAAGCCCGGACGCCCCGTTCTCGGGCTGAATCTCGGCGGCCATCATGCCCTTCGATCCGGGCCCGAACCGGACCAGGACGTACTGCCCGGGACGCAGTTCGGTCATCCCGAAGCGCCGCAAGGTTTCCATATGCACGAAGATATCGGGTGTGCCTTCGCCGCGCGTCAGGAAGCCGAAGCCGCGCAGCCGGTTGAACCACTTCACCTGCGCCCGCTCCAGCCCGCTGGTCGGCGTGACGCTGACATGGGTGCGCGGCGGCAGCATCTGCGCCGGGTGGATGGCGGTGGATTCGTCCATCGAGACGATACGGAAGGCTTGATAGCCCTTCGCCCGCTGCACGCATTCGCAAACCACGCGCGCGCCTTCATAGGCCGTCTGGTAGCCGTCGCGGCGGAGCACGGTGACGTGCAGCAGCACGTCGGCCGCGCCGTTATCCGGCACGATAAAGCCATATCCCTTGGATGCGTCGAACCACTTGATGACGCCGCGGATCTCGACGAGATGCGTCCCCTCGCCGAGCCCGGCGAGCGAACCGGCCGAACGGTCGGTCTCGGAAAATGCGTCGGTTCGCTCCCGCCCGTGAACGCTCGCTCCCGATTCTCCAAACCGTTTTGAATCAAATCCGTCCGACCCCATGACCCCGGACCCCACGTATTCTCAAATTGATGACAGGCCGCTCAAATCGAAAACCACTCGCGCCACCTGTCACGCCCGTTAAAGGATTTGTCAGATTTAACGACCAAGTCCCCGCGAATCTCCTGATTCGAAGATAACACTCTCGTCCCGGTGGCAAAGACAAAAAACCAGCGCGGCCTGATCTATAAACAGGCTTGCCCCCAAAACGAATCAGCGTGCGCGTCAATTGCCGACGAACGGCCCGAGCGTCTCGCCGATGTCGTGGCGGATGACGAGATCGGCGAGGTCGTCGTGATCGGTCGGCTCGTTGTTGATGATGACCAGCCGCGCACCGCTGCGCTTCGCAACCAGCGGAATGCCGGCGGCGGGCCAGACGACCAGCGACGAACCGACGACGAGAAACAGGTCGCACGCCTGCGCCAGTTCGTTGGCGCGCTGCATCGCCTCTTCGGGCATCGTCTGGCCGAACGAGATCGTCGCGGTCTTCACCGGCTCGCCGCAGTCGTCGCAATCCGGCGCGCGCCCGGTCGACTCGAACCGCTCCCGGGCCCAACCGAGTTCATGCCGCTTGTCGCAGCCGAGGCAGCGCGCATAGGTCGTATTGCCGTGAAGCTCCACCACGTCACCGGAGGCGAAGCCGGACGACTGATGCAGGTTGTCGATGTTCTGGGTGATGACCGCGGGCGATTTTCCCGACTTGTAGAGGGCCGCGAGCGCACGATGCCCCCGCGCCGGCCGCGCGGCGGCGAAGGTGGCCTCCATGTCGAAACGCCGCCGCCATGCCTCGTCGCGCGCGGCCCGGCTGGAGAGGAATTCGTCGAACGGAATCGGCCGGTTTCGGGTCCACAATCCGCCGGGCGACCGGAAATCCGGGATGCCGCTTTCAGTCGAGATACCCGCGCCGGTGAAAGGCACGATGACCCTGGCGGCGGCGATCATGTCGCCCAGTTGCTCGACGCCGGAACGAAGATCAGATGCCATCATCGGGACCCCAGGCTGCCAGACGCGGAATAAGCCGCCATTGTTCACGACAACAATGTCTCTGGGAAGGGGCCGGCCCGACGCCGCCGGCAAGATCGCGCCCGAGGTCGCACCCAATATCGTACCAGGGATCATCGTACCAGGGATCGCGCGGCGATGAGGATCGACGCCGCTCGTCCGTGACGTGCCGGGACGCCTATCTGCCGAGGTGACGGCGCACGGCGGCCACCGCCGAGCCGACCTCCCCGACCGCGTCGACCAGTTCGGCGCGGGTCACGTTGAGCCGATAGGCCCAATAATCCGCCTGCGTGTCGTCGGACACGTCGATGACGGGGGATGGCCGTGTCCCGGACAGGGATGCCTGAACCACGGCCACTGGGACGAGCTGGATCATGGCCCAAGGCTAAGCATCGCCGCCCGCTTCGCCAAGCCGGCAGAGGAGACATTCCTAATGAATCGTTGATATTCGACGGCAAAGCATCAACAATTTCAGGCACGGACCACTACACGCGGCGGTCGCTTTCCAGCGAAATGCCGCGCCTCCCGGTCCGAACAGCCGGATGAAAGAACGAGACCATGCGCTACCTGCACACCATGCTGCGAGTCCGCAATCTGGACACCGCCCTGAAATTCTACGAAGCGGCCCTCGGCCTGAAGGAAGTCCGCCGCATCGACAACGACAAGGGGCGCTTCACGCTGGTGTTCCTGTGCGCGCCCGAGGACGAGCCTCTGCTGAAGCAATCGAAGGGGCGCGGGGCGCCGCTGGTCGAGCTGACCTACAACTGGGACGAGGAAGCCTATGGCGAGGACCGCTACTTCGGCCACCTCGCCTATGAGGTCGATGACATCTACGCCACCTGCGCTCGGCTGATGAAGCTCGGCATCACCATCAACCGGCCGCCGCGCGACGGCCAGATGGCGTTTGTCCGTTCGCCCGACAGGCAATCGATCGAGCTGCTGCAGAAGGGCGACGCGCTGGCGCCCGCCGAGCCATGGCTCTCGATGCCCAATACCGGCCATTGGTAGCCCGCCCCGGAACCGGCCGTCGCGCCCTTGATGGAACGACGGGAGGCATCTATCGGCCGCGGCTTCCCACGCCGACGCTGATCGAACCGCCGATGCGCACACAACTGTCCGATCCTTCGACCCGGACGAATCCCGCGCCGTATTCCGCGCACGATTTCGCCGCGCGCTTCTTCGGCGCGGGCACATCCGTCCGGGATTGATCGCGCGATCCGGTCAGGAGACTGCTCGTCGGCTGCGCCACCGCGGCCGACACCGACAACGCCAAACCGCATATTGCAACCGCAACGCTCCGCATCGCACTCGTCCCGTCCGCTTTGAGAGGAAGTCGAGGCGTCCGCCTCGCCGTCCTGAACAGCTACCTCGAAGGTAATGGCTTTCCGCCGCCCTGACCGGCATTGTATCGGCGACCAACTGGGAAAAATTGCGGCCATGCTCTACGCGGAAGACCTTGCCGAGGGCCAAGAATTCAGACTCGGCTCCTACACCATCAGCGAAGCGGAAATCCTGGCATTCGCCACCAAATACGATCCGGTCTCGATCCATATCGATCCGGTGGCGGCGGCGGCCGGGCCGTTCGGCGGACTGATCGCCAGCGGCTTCAATACCATGGCAATCTATCAGCGGCTGGTGGTGGAAGGCGTCTGGCAGCAGGTCGCCGGTATCGTCGGCCGCAGTTTCGAGATCAGGCTTCCGAACCCGGTCCACCCGGGCAGCACCCTCACCGGCCGATCGCAGATCCGGAAAATCACGCTGCGGCCGGAGCGCCGCGACGCGGTCGTCGTCTTCCGGACGGAACTGTTCGATCAGGAAGATCGAAACGTGCTGATCCTGGTGCTCGACGCGCTGGTTCACGCGCGCCCGGCCTCGTGAGCGCTCGCCATCGGTAATGGTAAAGCCGACGACAACGCACCGCTTGGTCGATTTGGAACAGACCGGGGCCAGGGGAAACTGGCGCTCCCTAGCGGAATCGAACCGCTCTCTCCACCGTGAAAGGGTGGCGTCCTAACCGATAGACGAAGGGAGCAAGCCGCCATGCGCGGCAGCTCGCGGCCTCACATATTCTCAGGATTTCTCCGCATCGTCAGAGACTTAAATCCGTCTCTTGATGCGATCCCGAACGACACCCAAAGCGGTGCCCGCAAGGCAGCGGCGAACGTATAGTGGCGTTTGCGCAAGGGGGCAAGCCGCTTCCGCGCCAGCAAGCTCCGTTGTGGACCAAATCCCGATTTTCGGAAAATGGAGGAGTCCACCGGCGCCGACCGGGTTTTCCGGCGGCAGGCCGTTCACCATATTGCACCAACGGACACCGGCTTCGATTATCCGCCCATGCACATCCTCGACTCGGCTTCCAGCATTGTCGGCACCGCGGCGGTCGCACCCGCCCTGTTGCTGTTGTGGCTGGTGATCGCGGCGGATGAAAGCCCCGCGCCTCCCTTGCGCATCTGGACAGCCTTCGTGCTCGGGGGCGCCAGCGTCTTCCTGATCGGCCTGGCGCGCGTACCCCTCGCCGCCTTCACGGCGACGGCCGGCGCCGACTGGAGCGCGATGGTCCTGCACGCGCTGCTGACCATCGCCGTCCCTGAAGAACTCATCAAGATCGGCCTGATTGCCATCGTCGCGGCCTGGCGTCCGGTCAATCCCGATCCGATGGATGCCCTTGTCTATGGCGCCGCCGTCGGGCTCGGATTCGCCGCCCACGAGAACCTGATCTACCTGGCGCGCTTTCCGGACATGTGGCAATCGCTGGCCCTGCTCCGCAGCATCCTGACCGTCCCGTTTCATGGCGCGCTCGGGATCATCGCCGGCGCCTATCTCGCCATCGCGCGGTCCGGCCTCGCGCTCGGCGCCCATCGCCGCGACCGGCACCGGGCGCGGATACGCCTCGCGCTTTCGGCGGTCCTGATTCCGATCCTTCTTCATACGAGCTTCGATCTGCCGCTGCTGTCCCTGCAACTGCATCCCGAAATCGACGGCGCGGCCGCCATGAGCCGCGAGGCAGCCGGGCTGCTGGTCGGCTTCGGCACCATTGCCCTCGCCGCCCGCCTGGTCTGGCGCGTGGGCCTGCATCATGCCCCGCGAAGCGACCTTGCGCGGCGCAGGCTCCGCCATCTGCGCAGCATGTGGGCGCTTCTGCTCGCCGGCGGCGGTGCGGGATTTGCCGGCCTCGCCTTCGTGCTGGCCTGGCTTCGCCGCTGGTGGATCGCCGACCCGCACGCCGCGATGCTGCTGGCCCCCGCCGGCATTGCGTCCATTGCCGTGGGCGTCATGCTGCTCCTGATGACGGCGCTGGTCTATGTCCAGAGTCGAAACCGCATACGTGCCTCCAGCGCCGCCTGAACGCCGCTCGCGGGCCACATTCGACAACAAGGAGAGACCATGCCGCGCCGCCTGATCGATATTTCCGTGCCGCTCCAGAACGATGTGCCCGCCGACCCGCCCGGCAACCATCCGACCATCCAGTATATCGACCACCAGCAGGGACTGCCGCGGATGCTGCAATTCTTCGGCGGGCTGAAGGCCGAGGATCTTCCGGACGGCCAGGGCTGGGCGGTCGAGAACGTCAACCTGTCGACGCATAACGGCACCCATCTCGATGCGCCCTGGCACTTTCACCCCACGATGAACCGTGGCGAGCGCGCCTGGACCATCGACGAGGTGCCGCTCGAATGGTGCCTGCAACCGGGCGTCAAACTCGACTTCCGCCACTTTCCGGACGGCTATGTCGCGACCGCCGCCGACGTCGAAGGCGAACTCCGGCGCATCGGCCATGTGCTGTCGCCGCTCGAGATCGTCGTCGTCAACACCAGCGCGGGAGCGAAATTCGGCCAGCCCGATTACGTCTCGTCGGGCTGCGGCATGGGGTACGAGGCGACGATGTATCTGCTCGAACGCGGCGTGCGGCTGACCGGCACCGACGGCTGGAGCTGGGACGCACCGTTCGTCCACACCGCCAGGAAGTACGCGGAAACGAAGGACGCCAGCCTGATCTGGGAAGGCCACAAGGCCGGCCGCCACATCGGCTATTGCCACCTCGAGAAACTGCATAACCTCGAACAGCTTCCTTCGACGGGCTTCACCGTCTCGTGCTTTCCGGTCAAGATCGAGCGGGCATCGGCGGGCTGGACGCGGGCGGTGGCGATCATGGACGCATAGGTCGTTGCCCCGTGACGACGCGGAACCGGCAGGCATGTCCGTTCGTTTGAATATCATCGGGCCCCGCATCGGCAGCGGCCGGGAGAGACTCCAATGACGCTTCCCCATGAGATCGACAGCCTGCAGAGCAAGATGACGGCCACGGTGCGCAAGCACTGGAAAGCCTTCCTGATCGAGGGCATCCTGTTCGTGATCCTCGGACTCGCGGCGATCGTCGTGCCACCGCTGGCCAGTCTCGCCGTCGCCATCTTTCTCGGATGGATGTTCCTGGTCAGTGGCATCGCCGGACTGGTGCTGACCTTCTGGGCGCGCCAGATGCCCGGTTTCTGGTGGTCGTTGCTGTCGGCCGTCCTCGCGATCGGCGTCGGCGCCGTTCTCCTGGCCCGGCCGGTTCAGGGCATCCTCACCCTGACCATCGTCGTCGGCGCCTATTTCCTTGCCGAGGGCGTCACGACGGTGATGTACGCGCTGGAGCACCGGCGCGAACTGTCGCGACGCTGGGGTTGGCTGCTGATCGCCGGACTCATGGATATCATCGTCGCGGGCATCATCATTGCCGGACTGCCCGGCACGGCGCTATGGGCGCTCGGCCTTCTGGTCGGCCTCAACCTCTTGTTCGGTGGCGCCTCGCTGATCGCCATGGCGCTCGCGGCCCGCGACGGCTGACGGCGCCTGGCGGCGCAGCTGCCGGTTCCGGAGTCAGCAGCCGCGGCAAATGCCCTTGAGCTTCCGGTTGAGGGCAGCGTCTTCCGGACTGATCCGATCGATCGAGTTCGCCCCCTTCTGCTCACTCGAAAAATCGGACCGGCGCGGCTGTCGATGGCCGACCGGGGCCTGCACGCGGTACGAACTGCCTTGCATCGACGAACCGGCGCCGGTGGTCGTCTGTCCGCCCTGGGCCATCGCGGTCGAGCTTGAGGCAGCCAGCAGGAGCGCACCGATCACCACACCACATTTCAGACGGATCATGCCGACCTCCTTCCCGACGCGCCCAACATCCCGATGCGCCCAACATCCCGGATCAAATCCGGTCGCCGGCCGGATCGCTTCCCGGCTCGCCGACCCGGCCATCTCACGCCCGGACGACACCATCGAAGCCCGCTGCGGCAACGCCGTCAAGAACGCGGCGGATAGAGATGGACGTCCCCGCAATAGTCCACGATACGATAACCCGATTCCTCCGGATCATCACGTTGCCGGGACAAATAGTTCGGCCCGATCGGCGACTTTCCGTAGCCGCCGGGAATGTCCAGCACATAGTCGGGCTGGCACAATCCCGAAACCCTGCCCCGGATCGCCTGCATCAGCCGCTGTCCCTGCGCGATGCTGGTACGCAGGTGCGCCGTGCCCGGCGCCAGGTCGCCGTGGTGCAGGTAATATGGCTTGATGCGGCATTCGACGAACGCCCGCATCAGGGCTTCGAGCGTTTCGGGATCGTCATTGACACCGCGCAGCAGCACCGACTGGCTCACCATCGGAATACCCGCATCGACGAGGCGCGCGCAGGCGGCCCGCGCCTGCGCCGACAATTCGCGCGGGTGGTTGGCGTGCAGCGCCACCCAGGTGGCGACGCCCTCGGTGCGCAGCGCGGCGATCATGTCGGGCCCGATCCGGGACGGATCGGCCACCGGAACGCGCGTGTGCAGCCGCACGATCTTCACATGCGCAATGCGCGCGAGATCGGTCATGACCTCGGCCATGCGGCGCGGCGACAGCATCAACGGATCGCCGCCGGTGAGGATCACTTCCCATATTTCCGGATGATCGCGGATGTAATCGAGCGCCTTCGCATAGGACTCGGGCGACAGCGCCGTCTCCTTTCCGGGCCCGACCATCTCGCGCCGGAAGCAGAACCGGCAATAGACCGCGCAGACATGGACCAGTTTCAGCAGCACCCGGTCCGGATAGCGATGCACGATGCCGTCGACCGGCGCATGTGTATGATCGCCGATCGGATCGGCCCGCTCGATCGGCTCGCTGTCCAGTTCGCGCGCGCCCGGCAGATACTGCAACCCGATCGGATCGTCCGGCGCCGATGGATCGATCAGCGCCGCCACCTCCGGCGTCACCGCGACCGCATAGCGGGCCGCGACCCGCTCGATCTCCTCCAGTCTTGCCACCGGCACCAGCCCGGCATCGACAAGCTGCCGCGGGGTCCGCAGCGTCTCCACGGGCTTACGCATCGCGCACGCTCCACGGATGTACGCTTGAGGGCGGCGTCCAGACCACCTGATCGATCCGCGGCGCACCGCTCGCCAGCATCACCAGCCGGTCGAAGCCAAGCGCCACGCCGCTCGCGGCCGGCATCGCGCCCACCGCAGCCATGAATTCCTCGTCGATCGGATAACGCTCGCCGTAGCGGCGCGCCTTCTCCGCCATGGCGGCCTCGAAGCGCCGCCGCTGCTCGGCCGCATCGGTCAGCTCGCCGAAGCCGTTCGCCAGCTCGACGCCGCAGGCGTAAATCTCGAACCGCTCCGCGACCCGCGGATCGGCCGCCTTCGTCCGCGCCAGCGCCGCTTCCGGAGTCGGATATTCGTACAGCACCGTCAGCCTGCCATTGCCGAGACACGGCTCGACATGCTCGACCAGGACCTTGCTGAAAATATCCGACCAGGTGTCGTCGTCCGCAATCCGAACGCAATCCTTGGCCGCGCGAGCCAAAGCGTCGCGATCGCCCTCGCCGTCACGGATGGTGGCGAGCAGGTCGATGCGGGCGAACCGCGCGAAGGCGGTGGCAACCGGCAGCAATTCGGGCTCGGCGAAGGGGTCGGCGCTGCGGCCGCGAAAGCCGAACACCCTGGTGCCGGCGGCGGAAGCGGCCTGCGCGATCACGGTGATGCAATCGGCGATCACCGCCTCATAGGGCTCGCCGGCGCGATACCATTCCAGCATGGTGAATTCCGGCAGGTGGAGGTCACCCCGTTCGCGGTCGCGGAACACGCGCGCGAATTCGACGATTCTTTCCTCGCCGGCGGCGAGCAGCTTCTTGCAGGCGAATTCCGGCGACGTCCGCAGGTAGCGCTGCGCCCGGCTGCCGTCCGGGCCGGTCACCTCGGTACGCGGCGCGTGCAGATGAACCTCGTTGCCGGGCGACACCTGCAGGATGCCGGTTTCGACCTCCACGAAGCCCTGACCGGCGAACCATTGGCGCAAGGCGGTGGTGATCGCCGCGCGCGCCAGCAGAAAGCCACGCCGGTCGCCGTGGCGATGCGCGCTCCACCACGGCGAAGGGCGATCGGCCGCGGTCATGAGGCTCCCCGGAGCCATCCGGCGTAAAATGCTGGCATCTGCGTCCCAAATCAGTATGTTGCGGCCCGAAATCGCCCCGCCGGCCCCGGACCATCGATTTCCGGCTCGGTCTCATACCCGAATGCTTCAAAACTAGGAATTTTATCTGTGAGAGTCATCGCCAGTTCCATTCGCAAGGGCAACGTCATCGAGCAGGACGGCAAGCTTTACGTGGTCCTGTCCGCCGAGAACATCCACCCCGGCAAGGGAACCCCGGTCAGCCAGATCGAAATGCGTCGAATCAGCGACGGCGTGAAGATTTCCGAGCGTTACAAGACCACCGACCAGGTCGAGCGCGCCACCATCGAGGACCGCGATTACAGCTTCCTCTATGAGGACGCCGACGGCTTCCACTTCATGAACAGCGAGACCTTCGACCAGGTGCAGGTGCCGAAGGATGTCGTCGGCAACGCCGCGCCTTACCTCCAGGAAAACATGACGGTCAAGCTGTCGATGCACGATACGACGCCGGTCGCCATCACCCTGCCGCAGCGCGCCACGCTCGAAGTGGTCGAGACCGAGCCGGTGACCAAGGGCCAGACCGCCTCGTCGTCCTACAAGCCCGCCATGCTGTCCAACGGCGTCCGCACCGCCGTGCCGCCGCACATCAGCACCGGCACCCGCATCGTCGTCCTCACCGAGGATGGCTCCTACGTCGAGCGCGCGAAGGACTGATCTGTCCGGCACCGGACCAACTGTCCAGGAAGATTGCGGGGACACGATCAGGGGTTGGCAAGCCGCAGGATCGGGACGACCGGCCTCAAGGCGTGCGCCGCCGCGCTCCTTGCGATCGGTCGCGGCAGCCCTCCTGCTCGCCTTGCCTGCGTCAGCCGCTTCGGCCGAACCGTTCAGGACGCCGCCGCGCGTTGCGGTGCATGTCGAGTGGCGCGCCGCGCTCGATCAACTCAAGCTGGAACTGTCGGCCCGGCGCCCGGTCGCTCACCGTTTCAGCTTCGTCAGCCGCCGCCGGGCGGAGCGCCGCGATCCGCCCGCCTTCCCGGCATTCGTGCAGCTGAACGCGATCACGTCGCGCTTCTTCGCCGGAATCGCACGCAGCCCGGTGCCGGTGCTGCTGCCGTTCGATACCGCGCACTATCTTGAGGACCGTGCGGCGGGCGCGCCGGACAGTCTCTCGCTCGTCCGCTATCAATCCGCCTTCGAAAAGGCCGAAATGTTCGCGGCCGGGCCTGCGGGCTACGATGCCGTCTTCGTGCTGCCGCCCGGCGCCGACGGCATACGGCGCGCTTACGCCAGGCCGATCCGGGTTCACCTGACCGGATCGCTGCTGCTCTACGACATCGACGACCCGGCCGCCGGCAAGGGCACCGCCGTTCCCGCGCTCGAAAAGGACTATCCGGGCCTGCGCCGCGTGATCCGCGAAGGCTACGTTCGCTATTTCTTCACGCGGTTCGGCGCGCCCTATGCCGTCTCCATTCACTGCCTCGACAGCGTTCCGCGCCGGCGCCGCCTGGCGTGCCGCGAGGCGTCCGGCGTAGCCGAACGTTTCCTGAAGGCGCTGCGCGTGACCGGCGGGCGGCCGTCGCGTCCCCGATCCGATATCGCATCCGGGCCGTCGCCCCGCCCCTATCGTCGCGCGAAGGATTTCACCTATCGGCCGCCCGGCGACATTATCGCCAGCAGCGGCTATCGCGGCCAGCCGGGACATCCCGACGACACCGTGTATTCGCAGATCCGGTTTCCGCTCGAACGCGCGCCGGCCTATGCGAACTCGCAGTCCTTCCTCAACTGGGGCGACTGCTTCATGCGCGGACGAATTCCGCCGCCGCGCCGCAAGGGCGCGCGCTATCGGTGCAGATCGAACGACAAGCCGCTGGTGTTCGACGAATCCGCCGGCGAGAACTATGCCTATCCGTGGCGGGACAACTTCTGCGAGGCCCGCGATTTCGGCGTCGGCCAATGCGCCAGCGGTTTCGGACATCAGGGGCAGGACATCCGCCCCTCGTCCTGCATCCTGCGCAACGACGGCGCCGACCGCTGCCAGCCCGATATCTTCCCGGTGGTGGCCGCGCGCGACGGCGTCCTGATCCGCGCCGCGAAGCACCAGGGCGTCGCCCTGCTGGTGAACACCGCGGCCGAGCACGTCCGGTTCCGCTACATGCACATGAACCCGCAACGGATGGATGCCGACGACGTCCTGAGCGGCCGCCGGGTCTTCGAAGGCGAGACCATCGGCCTCGTCTCGAACTATCAGGACCATCGCGGCGGCACCACCAGCCACCTGCATTTCGACGTTCAGGTGTTCACGCGCGAGGGCTGGCTGTGGGTCAATCCCTATGTGACGCTGATCTCCGCCTATGAGCGATTGATCGGCGGCCGCGGACGGCAGGTTCCCGATGCCGTCGCGTCGCCAGCGCTGGGCCCATCGAGCACCACCGCCAGCGGAACAAGCCACCAACCGCCGGACAAAGCCGCCAACTGAACCCGTTCCCGGCCGCGGCCAATCGCCTTTTGCATCGCGCGCCGGCAAGCCGCTACACTTCCCGGATGACGGAGATCGATTCCCGCGCCCTCACCCGCCGCCTGTTCCTGCAATCGTCGCTGGCCGGCGGCGCCCTGCTGCTCGGCCCGGTCGGCGCCGAAGCCCGACCGGCATTCGATACCTGGCGCGAGGCATTCCGCGCCAGGGCGCGTGCCCGCGGCATTTCGGACGCCACCTACAATCACGTCATGGGCCGGATCGAGCCGGACATGAGCGTGTTCGCGAAGATGCGCAGGCAGCCGGAATTCCACGAGCAGGTCTGGCAATACATCAATCGACGCGTCTCGGACTGGCGCATCATCGCCGGCAAGGAGGCGCTGCGGCAGAACCAGCGGCTGTTCGCGCGCATCGAACGCGACTATGGCGTCGAGCGCGGCACGCTGCTGGCGCTGTGGGGCGTCGAATCCGCCTATGGCGATCCCCTCGTGCAGAAGAACCACATGCGCCCGGTGTTTCCCTCGCTCGCCGCGCTGGCGTGGAACGAGCCGCGCCGCCGCAAATACTGGGAGACCGAGCTCATCAACGCGCTGCGCATCGTGCAGCGCGGCTGGAGCACGCCGGACGAGATGCGCGGCTCATGGGCCGGCGCCATGGGCCACACCCAATGGATGCCGGAGGTCTGGCTCAACGTCGGCATCGACTACGACCACGACGGCCGCGTCTCGCCGTTCGGCAAGCCGGACGACGCACTCGGATCGACGGCGAAATATCTCGTCAAGCGCGGGCGCTATCACCGCAACCAGCACTGGGGCTACGAGGTCCGGGTGCCCGGGGGCGTCTCATCCGGAAGCAGAACCTACGCGGCCTGGAGCGCAAGCGGCGTTACGCGCGCCGATGGACGGCCGTTCCCGCAGCCGCAGGCATCGGCCAAGCTGTGGGTGCCGGTGTCGGGCGGCCCCGCCTTCCTGCTCGGACCCAATTTCTATTCGGTGCGCAGCTACAATCCGTCGATGAACTACGCGCTGGCGATCTGCCATCTCGGCGACCGCATCCTTGGCGCGGGACCGTTCGCGCATCCCTTCCCCGGCTCCGAGCGCGCGCTGACGCTGGCCGAGATCCAGGAGGTGCAGACCCGCCTGACGCGGGCCGGATTCGATACCGCCGGCACCGATGGCCGCGTCGGCAACGCCACGATGCGGGCGGTTAAGAATTTCCAGACCAAGGCGGGGCTGCAACCGGCCGACGGCTATGCCGGACTGAAGGTACTGTCGCGGCTTCGCGGCCTTTGATCGTCGTCCTCTGAGCGTCGCAACGATCAGCGTATCTGCGCCGGCCCCGCGTCGGGAACGGCGATGTCCGCCACGCGCAACTGCACCCGCTCGGCGCCCTGCCAGCGGTCCACCACCAGCGCGCCGGCGACATGGATGGTCTGGCCGCGGTTCTCCTTCAGCGCATTGCCGAGTTTCTGGCCGACGGCGCGAAACGCGATGCCGTTGACGGTCGCGCCGTCGCCCGATTTCAGGCGCACCCGCACATGGGCCTGCCCGACCTCGTCGGCATAGACGAGCTGATGCGACGGCAGGGCAATCGTCGGCTCCGGATTGGCCGCGCCATAGGGCCCGGCCCGGTTCAGCGTCGCGACCAGTTCGGGCGTGACGGCGCGTGCGCTGACCGCGCCATCCACGAGCAACTCGTGCGCATGGCGCGAGCGCGCGACATCCTGCGCCAGCGCGGCTTCGGCATAGGCGCGGAATTCGGCCAGCCGCTCCTTTCGCAAGGTGATGCCGGCCGCCATCGCGTGGCCGCCGCCCTTGACGAGCAGGCCGTCGGCCACCGCCTGCCGCACCATGCGGCCGAGATCGACGCCGGAGATCGAGCGTCCCGAGCCGGTGCCGGTCCCGCCGGGCTCCAGCGCGATCGCAAACGCCGGGCGCGAGAACTTCTCCTTGAGCCGCGAGGCCACCAGCCCGACCACGCCGGGATGCCAGCCTTCCGACGCGGTGACGATCACCGCGCCCTTGTCCTCGAGGCCGAGCGCGGCAAGCGCCTCGGCCTCGGCCTGTGCCTCGGCGACCTGCTCGATGGCGCGCCGCTCGGTATTGAGGCGATCCAGCTCCGCCGCGATCCGCGCGGCCTCGGAGACATCGCCTTCGAGCAACAGGCGGACGCCGAGATCGGCGCGACCGATACGCCCTCCGGCATTGATGCGCGGCCCCAGCATGAAGCCGAGGTGCCAGGCTTCCGGTGGCCCGTTCAGCCGCGCGACATCCATCAGCGCCGTATGGCCGACGTGGTCGCGGCGGCGCAGCGCGATCAGCCCCTTGGCGACGAAGGCGCGGTTGAGGCCGATCAGCGGCGCGACATCGGCGACCGTGCCGAGCGCGACGTGGTGCAGCATGCCGAGCAGGTCCGGCTCCGGCATCTGGCCGGTCCAGAAGCCGCGCCGGCGAAGTTCGCGATTGACCGCCACCAGCGTGACGAACACCAGTCCGACGGCGGCGAGATGGCCGAGCCCCGACAGGTCGTCGGGCCGGTTGGGATTGACCAGCGCATCGACCTCGGGAAGCACGTCGCCGCATTGATGGTGGTCGATCACGATCACCGTCATGCCGAGGCGTTTCGCCTCCGCCAGCGCCTCGATGCTGGTGGTGCCGCAATCCACCGTAACGAGCAGCGTCGCGCCCTTCGCGGCAAGCGCGCGCACCGCCTCGACGTTGGGGCCATAGCCCTCGAAGATGCGATCCGGGATGTGGATCAGCGGATCGAGCCCGCAATGCCGCAGATGCCAGGCCAGCAGCGCCGCCGAGGTCGCGCCGTCGACATCGTAGTCGCCGAAGATCGCAACCGTCTCGCGGCGCCGGGCCGCGTCCGCGATACGCTTCGCGGCGACCTCCATCTGGGTCACCGTGTATGGATCCGGCATCAGCCTGCGGATGGTGGGATCGAGGAAGTCCGCGACGTCGTCGATCTCGATCCCGCGCCCCGCCAGCACGCGCGCCAGCAGTTCGGGCAGTTGGTGGCGTTGCGCGATGGCCAATGCCTGTGCCGCGCCGCGGGCATCGAGCCGGTCGCGCCAGATCCGTCCCGTGGCCGAACGCGCGACGCCGAGGAAAGCCTGCGGCGGGTCGATCGGCGGTGCGGAGGCTGGAGACGTCATGGCCGATGTCGGATGATCGAAATATTCACGATTTCAAATATTTAAATGACGGGGCTCAATCAGACCCCGAGCTTCGCGGCCAGATCGTTGAAATCGCCGGCGACGATATCCCAGTTGCCCTCCGCCTTGAAATCCCGCTTCTGGTGCGGGCCGTATTCGGCCGGCCGCGCGACGAACGCGGTTTTCAATCCCAGTTCCTGCGCGGCCTGCAAGTCGTTGTTGTGGGCGGCGACCATCATCACCCGGTCCGGTTCGAGGCCGAGCAGATGCGCCGCGCCGAGATAGGTCTCGCGATCCGGCTTGTAATGCTCGAACAGCTCGGCGCTGAGGATGAGGTCCCATGGCAGGCCGGCATGCTTGGCCATGTTGGTCAGGAGCGCGACATTGCCGTTCGACAGCGTGCCGATGACGTATTTCGATTTCAGCCGCGTCAGTCCGCTCACGCTGTCCGGCCATGGCGCAAGCCGGTGCCAGCCGAGCGTCATGTAGCGAAGATCGTCTTCCGAAAGGCCGCTGATCCTGAAATCGACGACCAGCTTGTCGAGCGCGCGGCGATGCAGCGTATCGAGCGCGAGGTAGCCGCGCGCCGGATTGCGACGCACCTCGTCCATCGACGGGACATAAGCGCCACGCCAGGCGTCGACCAGGCCCTCCCAATCGCCGTCGATGCCACGCTTCGCGCCCCATGCGGTGAAGTCGGCGATCAGGCTCGACCGCCAGTCGACCACGGTGCCGAACACGTCGAACACCAGCGCCTTGACGTCGGACGAAACGGATCGATCGGTCATGGATGCCTCGCTCGCAAGGGACCGTCCGCCGCGCGCCGCGGGCGGCGATCAGAATATCTTTCGATACTGGATGAAGCCGGGCCGGTCGGCGACCTGGTCATAGAGAATGCGCGCCTGCGCATTGCCCTCCTGGGTGAGCCAGTAGACGCGGCTGGCGCCGGCCGCCTTCGCCCTGTCGTAGACAGCCTCGATCAGGGCACGGCCGAGGCCGAGCCCGCGCGCGCTGTCCGCCACGAACAGGTCCTGCAGGTAGCAGTAATTGCCGGGCGTCCAGGTCGATCGATGGAAGATGTAGTGGACGATGCCGGTCAGCTTGCCGTCGACATAGGCGCCGAGCAGGTGCATCGGCTCGGCCGGATCGTGCAATCGCCGCCAGGTGACGTCGCTGGTCTCGGCGGGAACGCTGGTTTCGTAAAACGCAAGGTATCCCGCCCAGAGCGGCGACCAGGCTTCGCGCTCGTCCCTGCCGACGGGCCTGACGACAATCTCCGCGCCCATTTCGCCTCCCTCAGTCGAGGTGGAATTTCTCAAGCTGGCGATGCTCGCCCTTGATGACGCGCACAGTGCCGGTCACCGACCGCATCACCACCGTTTCGGTCTCGATCACGCCGTCCTTGCGGAACTTGACGCCCGAGAGCAGCGAGCCGCTGGTGACGCCGGTGGCCGCAAACAGGCAATCGCCCTTCGCCATGTCCTCGATGCCGTAGATCATCTTCGGATCGGTGACGCCCATGCGCGCGGCGCGTTCCCGCTTCTCCTCGGTGTCGAGGATCAGGCGGCACTGCATCTGGCCGCCGATGCAGCGAAGCGCGGCCGCGGCCAGCACGCCCTCCGGCGCGCCGCCGGTGCCCATGTAGATGTCGACGCCGGTGTTCTCCGGGTCGGCGGTGTGAATGACGCCCGCAACGTCGCCATCGGTAATCAGCCGCACGGCGGCGCCGGTGCTGCGAATGCCGCTGATGATGTCGGCGTGGCGCGGCCGGTCGAGCACCAGCGCGGTGATGGCCGACGGCGGAACGCCCTTGGCCCTGGCGAGCCGCTGCACGTTCTCGGCCGGCGAGGCATCGAGCGCGATCACGTTCTTGTCGTAACCCGGCCCGATCGCGATCTTCTGCATGTAGACGTCCGGCGCATGGAGCAGCGTGCCGCCGTCAGCCATCGCCATGGTCGCGATGGCGCCCGGCATGTTCTTGGCGCACAGCGTGGTGCCTTCCAGCGGATCGACCGCTATATCGACCGCCGGTCCGGTCTTGAGGCCGACCTTCTCGCCGATGAACAGCATCGGCGCCTCGTCGCGCTCGCCCTCGCCGATCACGATGGTGCCCTCGATCGGAATCTTGTTGAGCTCACGGCGCATCGCGTCGACCGCGGCCTGGTCGGCGGCCTTCTCGTTGCCGTGCCCGCGCAGCCGCGCCGCCGAAACCGCCGCGCGCTCCGTCACGCGCACGATTTCGAGCGTCAGGATGCGCTCGAGCAACTGCTGCGGCGGAACGGAAATGTGTTTCGACATCGGAACTACTCCTTGACGGTCTTGGCGGGCGTGCGGCCCGCATTGATGGACAAGCCACCGGATGCCTCATGCGTCGCGACCGCGATGCCGGAACCCGACGGCTTAGTTCTTTTCGATCCGTATCACCTGCGGCCGGCCACTGATCACCTTGTCGCGGCGCACGGCCTGCAGGGCCTGGCGCACGGCGTCTTCGCTGGTGGCGTAGGTAATCAGAATAACCGGGACCGGAGAAGATGCGCCGCTTGCACGGCCGTTCTCCATTCCCGCATTGGGATGGCGCTGCACGATCGATTCAATCGAGATTCCGCGCTCGGCGAGCCGCCTGGCGATGGTCGCGGCGGTTCCGGTGAGGTCGCGCGCCATCAGGCGGATATAATAGCCGCCCTCGTGCCGCTCCATCGGCGCCTTGCGGATTGCCCGCAGACGGGCCGCCGGGCGCCCGAACGGCTTGACGCGGACCCCGCGCGCGACGTCGGCGATATCGGCAAGCACCGCCGATGCCGTGGCGGCGCCGCCGGCCCCCGGTCCGACCAGGGTGATCGGCGCGATGCCGTCGCCGTCGATGGTGACGGCATTGGTGACCCCCATCACCTGCGCGATCGAGGACGACTTCGGCACCATCGTCGGATGCACGCGCTGCTCGATGCCGGTGCGGGTGCGCGCGGCAACGCCGAGCAGCTTGACGCGATAACCGAGGTCGGCAGCCGCGCGAAGGTCTTCCGGCGCGATGGTGGAAATGCCTTCGACGGAAATGGCACTCTGCGCCACCTTGGTGCCGAATGCGAGGCTTGCGAGAATGGCCAGCTTCTGCGCCGTGTCGTGCCCGTCGACATCGAAGGTGGGATTGGCCTCGGCATAGCCGAGACGCTGCGCATCCTTCAGGCATTCGGCGAAGGACAAGCCCTCCTGCTCCATCCGGGTCAGGATATAGTTGCAGGTGCCGTTGAGGATGCCATAGACGCGCTTGACCTCGGTGCCGGCCAGACCTTCCCGAAGCGTCTTGACGATCGGAATGGCGGCCCCGACCGCGGCTTCATAATTCAGGGCGCCGCCGTGCTGCTCGGCGAGTTTCGCCAGCCGCAATCCATGGCGCGCGATCAGCGCCTTGTTCGCGGTAACGACCGACTTGCCGGCGGCCAGCGCGGCCTCAATGGCGGACAGCGCCGGATCGCCATCGCCGCCGATCAGCTCGACGAAGCAATCGACATCGGGATCGGTGGCAACGGCCAGCGGGCTCTTCGCCCAGGCGATGCCATCGAGATCGACCCCCCGCTTCCGGGTCCGCGACCGCGCCGTCACCGCGACAACCCGGACACCCCGGCCGCAGCGCGCGGTCAGGATGCGGCCCTGCTGTTCGATTCCACGGACGACCTCGGCACCAACGGTGCCAAGGCCCGCGATACCCACTTTCAGGGGTGCGACCATCGTACGAAAGACCTGCCGGAGAAGAGAATTAGCGCCGGTTGGCGAGCGGAACGACGTTGTGCAACGTTTCGATCCCGCTTTCAAGGAAGCGACGGATATTCCGCGCCGCCTGACGGATGCGCTGCTCGTTCTCCACCATGGCGATACGAACGTAGCCTTCGCCGTGCTCGCCGAACGCCACGCCCGGCGACACCACGACGCCCGACTTCTCGACCATCAGGGTCGCGAACTGCATGCTGCCGATCTCGCGGAAGGCTTCCGGCAGCGGCGCCCAGGCGAACATCGAGGCGCTCGGCGGCGGAATGTCCCAGCCGGCGCGGCCGAACGACTCCACCAGCGTGTCGCGGCGCTTGCGGTAGATGTCCCGCATCTCGCGGATGCAGTCGTCGGGCCCGTTGAGCGCGGCGGTGGCCGCGACCTGGATCGGCGTGAAAGCGCCGTAGTCGAGGTAGGACTTGACCCGCGTCAGCGCGGCGATGATGCGTTCGTTGCCGACCGCGAAGCCCATGCGCCATCCGGCCATCGAGAATGTCTTCGACATCGAGGTGAACTCGACGGTGACATCGATCGCGCCCGGCACCTGAAGCACCGACGGCGGCGGATTGTCGTCGAAGTAGACTTCCGAGTAAGCGAGGTCGGACAGGATATAGATGTCGTGCTTCTTCGCGAAGGCGACCAGATCCTTGTAGAAATCGAGGCTCGCGACCTTCGCGGTCGGGTTCGACGGATAGCAGACGATCAGCGCGATCGGCTTCGGGATCGAATGGATAATCGCGCGCTCGACGGAGGCGAAGAAATCCGGGGTCGGGTCGGACGGCACCGAACGGATGACGCCGCCCGCCATCAGGAAGCCGAACGCGTGGATCGGATAGCTCGGGTTCGGACACAGCACGACATCGCCTGGCGCGGTGATCGCCTGGGCGACGTTGGCGAAGCCCTCCTTCGAACCGAGGGTCGCGACGACCTGGGTTTCGGGATTGAGCTTTACACCGAAACGGCGGTCGTAATAGGCGGCCTGGGCGCGGCGCAGGCCGATGATGCCCCGCGACGCCGAGTAGCGGTCGGTGCGCGGCTTGCCGAGGGTATCCTTGAGCTTCTCGATCACGTGCGGCGGGGTCGGCAGATCGGGATTGCCCATTCCGAGATCGATGATGTCGGCACCGGCGTTCCGTGCGGCGGCCTTGGCTCGATTGACTTGTTCGAACACGTAAGGCGGCAGGCGACGGATACGGTAAAACTCTTCCATGAGCTTGGACTCCGGGGACGACAATGGTGGCGAACCATGCCCCGCCTCTCCGGCCAGCACCGGAGGGTCGGAAAACATGATCGTCTTCAGTGACTTAGACAAAAACTCAACCGCATGGGCGCTACCCTGTTGGCAGGCGGCGTCCACCTGACGGTTGAATCGCTATCTTTTATCACGGCGGCGGCGTTCCGCCAGTGGTCCGATTCCAACATTTACCGGCCCGTTGCGGCGGGCCCTCTCCGGCAAATGCCGGAACCAGGGGACCACCGGGAACTATAGGTTTCCGGCGGCGCAACCTTCATCGGTTTCCGTTGTTCGGTCTGGCTGACGATTTTGGTGCGTCTGCGGCATTCGCGGCGGCGGCCGCCCTCGCCTGCCGATCCCGCGCGGCCTCGAGTTCGGTCTCGATCCTGGCCTGGTCGTCCCGGGCCAGCGCCGGCTCGCTTCGATCGGGCGGCATGTCATGGACGGCGGGAAAGCTTCCGGGATCCTTCGGCCGCGCCGGAGCATCGGCCGGCACCCCGATAGCGGGCAGGTCCGCGATCGGTATCGAACAGGAAGCCAGCGACGCGGAGACCGCGGCCGCCACGGCGACCAGCAGCACCCTGCCGACCCGATCTGAAAGTCCCGACACGCGACCGATCCCCGACCTCGATATCAAACCAATGCGAGCCTCGCGGCCTTTTGACGCCCGCCGATCGACCGCACGCTTCATTGAATGTCTCAGTATCGAACCCAACTCTTAAGCACCTGACAACGCCAAGGTGGTTAAGCCTGCAATATGACCGAACCAAGATAGCATCCCGCAATGCAACATCCACACGAATATCTGGAACCGCGTCATCATGCCGATGGTATGATTTTGGCATTGGCTGGGCGGCCGGAGGGTGGAATTCTTGATCGAGATTCCCGAGGCGATGTCGCGGACCGAAAGACCGAGCTTAGAGCGCTGCCATGAGCAACACCGACGTTGAATCCCAGGTTGAATCCCAGGCCGGGCCGAAGTTCGATCCGGAAGCTTTCTCGCTCAACCTCGCGCGGGCGATGGAACAGGGCGGCCGGGCGCTGGCGGCCTATCTCAAGCCCAGGCAGGCGATGAACGTCAACGACCGCCCGCCCAGCGAACTCGCCGAGATCATCAAGACCTTCAGCGTCGTGGCGCAATACTGGCTGTCCGACCAGACGCGATCGACCGAACTTCAGATGAAGCTCGGCAAGGCTTTCCTCGACCTGTGGGGAACGGCGATGCGCCGCCTCGCCGGCGAGGAAGCGGCGCCGTCCATCGCGCCCGACCGGCGCGACAAGCGTTTCGGCGACCCGGAATGGAAGTCCAACCAGTTCTTCGACTTCGTCATGCAGGCGTATCTGCTGGCGACCCGATGGGCCAACGACCTGGTCCGCGAGGCGGAAGGACTCGACGAGCGCACCCGCAAGAAAGCCGAGTTCTACGTCGTCCAGATCACCAACGCGCTCTCGCCGTCCAACTTCGTGCTGACCAATCCGGAAGTTCTGCGCCAGACCGTTTCATCGAACGGCGGCAACCTCGCCGCCGGCATGAAGATGCTTGCGGAGGATGTCGAGGCCGGCAACGGCCAGCTTCGCATCCGCCAGTCGAATTCCGACAATCTGCGCGTCGGCGAACAGCTCGCCACCACGCCCGGCAAGGTGATCTACCAGAACGACGTGATGCAGCTCATCCAGTATGAGCCATCGACGCCGAACGTGCTGCGCACGCCGCTGCTGATCGTCCCGCCGTGGATCAACAAATTCTACATCCTCGACCTCAAGCCGGAGAAGTCCTTCATCAAGTGGTGCGTCGACCAGGGCCTCACGGTGTTCGTGATTTCCTGGGTCAACCCGGACAAGCGCCTCGGCAGCAAGAGCTTCGAGGACTACATGAAGGAAGGCCCGCTCGCGGCGATGAAGGTGATCGAGCAGGTCACCGGCGAAATGAAGGTCCATACCATGGGCTACTGCGTCGGCGGCACGCTGCTCGCCACCACGCTGGCGTGGCTGGCGAAGAAGCGCCGCGTCCGGGTGACCTCCGCGACGTTCCTCGCGGCCCAGGTGGATTTCACCCATGCGGGCGACCTGCTGGTGTTCGTCGACGAGGACCAGATTTCCGCGCTCGAACGCGACATGAATGCCGAGGGCGTGCTGGACGGCGGCAAGATGGCGATGGCCTTCAACATGCTGCGGTCGAACGACCTGATCTGGTCCTATGTCGTCAACAACTACCTGAAGGGCCAGACCCCGGCCGCGTTCGACCTGCTGCACTGGAATTCCGACGCCACCCGGATGCCGGCGGCCAATCACTCGTTCTATCTTCGCAACTGCTATCTCGAGAACAAGCTGTCCAGCGGCACCATGAAGATCGGCAAAACCCTGCTCGACCTCTCCAGGGTCAAGGTGCCGGTCTACAACATGGCCACCCGCGAGGACCATATCGCGCCGGCGGAATCGGTGCTTTACGGCTCGCAGTTCTTCGGCGGCCCGGTGAAGTTCGTCCTCTCGGGCTCCGGACACATTGCCGGCGTGGTCAACCCGCCCGCCGCCGGCAAATATCAATACTGGACCAATCCCTCGTCCGAAGCGCCGTCCGTTGCCGAATGGCTCAAGGGCGCCGAGGAGCACGAGGGCTCGTGGTGGCCGGACTGGCGCGAATGGATCGGCAGCATCGATGCCGACGAAGTCCCCGCGCGCGCGGTGGGATCCAAGTCGCATCCGCCGATCGAGGATGCGCCGGGAAGCTACGTTCGCGTCAAGGCTTGACCCGTCATCAAGCGACATCGACCGTGCGGCGACGGTGACGTCCGCGTGAGCGGGCATGCTCCGGTGCATGGCTGCCGCGGCCGCATTGGCGGCGTTCCGGCGAGCGTCTATGCTTCCCCGGCGACCGACGCGGCGCCTGCCGGCGCCGAGACCATATCTGAAAGGAAAACCAGCGATGACGCGGGAGTTGTTCTGGCTCACCCTGACGGTGATCCTCACCGGCATTCTGTGGGCGCCCTATATCCTGAACCGATGCCAGGTCCGCGGCCTCGGCGGCGCGATGGCCAATCCGTCCCGCACCGACAAGCCGCAGTCCGAATGGGCCAACCGCCTGATGTTCGCCCACGACAACGCCGTGGAGAATCTCGTCATCTTCGCGCCGCTGGTGCTGATCCTCAACGCCGTCGACTATTCGACCAAATGGACGGTGCTGGCCTGCGCGGTCTATTTCTGGGCCCGCGTGGCGCACGTCATCATCTATGCGCTCGGCGTTCCGGTGCTCCGCACGCTGGCCTTCGCGGTCGGGTTCGGTGCTCAGGCCTATCTGGCGTGGGCTATCTTCCAGGCGGCGTAGGCGCATCACCTTTGGGCAGCATTTTACTCATGCTGATGCGCGGCTCGACCAAATAGCCGAGCCTCTCGTAGAACGGCACGACGGCAGCATTTGAAGTAACCACCTGAAGATTGATCTTCGGGCAGTCGAGCTTGGCCAATCGCCGCTCGACCTCCTCAAACATGGCACGCGCAATACCACGCCGGCGATGTACCTGCCTGACGGCCACGCGGGAAATCCAGCCGCGATGACCGTCATAACCAGCCATCAGTGAGCCGATAACCTCGTCTTCCTCGATGGCCACCAAGAACAGTTCGGGTTGAAACTGCCGCTTCTGCGGGATCGCAATGGCCGCGGTGTTCCGTGGCGCATCGTCGGGAAACGCCTCGCGCCATAGCCTGTCCACCCCGCCGAAGTATCGGTCGGCATATGTTGCTATCGTTACCATGGTGCACGCTTATGGTGACTTTGCCGGCCGATCGAGATCAGCCCCATCCGGGAAACCCAGCATCAACCGCATATTTTGCACGGCCGCGCCCGAGGCGCCCTTGCCGAGATTGTCGAGCCGCGCCACCAGCACCGCCTGGCGATGCGTCTCGCTGGCAAAGACGTAGAGTTCGAGTTTGTTGGTCTCGTTCAGCGCTTCCGGCTCGATCCGCCCGCCCCTGGCCGCGGCATTGTCCAGCGGCATCACCGAGACATAGGTGCTTCCGGCGTAACGCTGCGCCAGTGCCGCGTGAAGATCGCCGCCCTTCGGCTTGCCGGGAAGCGTGTCGAGGTGCAGCGGGATCGAGACCAGCATGCCCTGCCGAAAATCGCCGACGGACGGCACGAAGATCGGCCGCCGCGACAGGTTCGCATAGCGCTGGGTTTCGGGCAGGTGCTTGTGCGCCAGGCCGAGGCCATAGAGCTCGAAGGCGGGCGCGGTGCCGTCCTCGAAGCTGGCGATCATGGTCTTGCCGCCGCCCGAATAGCCGCTCACCGCATTGATGGTGACCGGATAGTCGGCCGGGATCAGCCCGGCATCGACCAGCGGCCGCAGCAGCGCGACCGCGCCGGTCGGATAGCAGCCGGGATTGGCGACCTTGCGGGCAGCGCCGATCGCCCCGGCCTGATCCGGCGTCAGTTCGGGGAAGCCGTAGGTCCACCCCTCCGCCACACGAAACGCGGTCGAGGCGTCAAGCACCTTGGGCGCCGACGCGCCCATGCCATCGATCAGCGCAACGGTTTCCCTGGCCGCGTCATCGGGCAGGCACAGGATGACCAGATCGACCTCCGCCATCAGCGCCCGCTTGGCGCCGGCGTCCTTGCGCTTGTCGTCGGCAAGGCTCCTGACGGTGACGATGTCCTGCCGGTCCAGCCGCTCGCGAATGCCGAGCCCGGTGGTTCCGGCCGCGCCGTCGACGAAGATCGTGGGCTTGCCGGCACTGGCCTGAAGCGATGCCGCGCCTTGCGGCGTCCGGGTGTCGAGCGTGGTCATGGCGTGATCCCTGCTTCTATGGCTGCGTCTGTCGCCGCGTTTGTCGCACCGCCCGAGGGCGGAACGGATTTGTAGTCCAAGTGGGGCCTTAACGCGACCATGCGACGCGCCAGTGATCGCGCGCCGGGATCGGCCTGAATGCCGAGCGCGTCCGCGACCGCGGCATGGTCGGCGTCGGATTTGTGCTGGTTGAGCTTGAGGCTTCCCTCTACCTGCTCCACGCGCATCACCAGCCCGACGATGCCTTTTTTCATGGCGACGAGGCGTCCCGCCGTCATTTTCGCCGACCTCCATGGCGGCTTGGGCGCCAGCCGTTCCTCGAAGATGGCGCTCAGGGCATCGACATGGGCCGACAATCCGTCCTCCGACATCATCGTCACCGGACCGCTCAGGTGGACGGCCTCGTAAAGCCAGGTCGGAACCTGATCCGGCGAGGCATACCAGTCGGCGGACACATAGGCATCGGCGCCGGTCACCGCCAGCAGCCAGTCGCCCCTGCCGCCCGCGAGCCCCGCAAGCGGATTGTTGCGGGCGACGTGGAACGACGCCAGCGGCGTGCCGTCGGCGGCGTAATCGAGGCAGAACGGCAGCGGCGACGACACCGGGCGGCGCCCGTCATGCGCGCAGACAAGGCCGAAGCCGCGCGCGCCGGCGAAGGCCAGGCTGGCGGTGCGGTCGAACTGAAATCGCGGGGGGACGTGCATGGCGGGCTCCGTTTCGAGGGAAGCCGCCGGATCGGATCGCGTTGTCTTCGGAAAGCCGCCGCGGGATCAGATCCGGCGGCAGGGGCGATCGTTATGCGCGCGCGATCGTCCGTACCGCGGGAATGCGGCGACGGCGGGCGCGGGCGTTGGTCGAAACGATCAGCATGGCCGCGGCTATAGGACCGCGCACCCGCCTCGTCAAGCCGGGGATTTCAGCGCCGGGCATCAGAACATCCGCCACAGCCAGCCGGTGACGTGCGCGATGACATCGCCGAAGACCAGCAGCACGGCCGACCAGAGCAGCGCGGACGAGAAGTTTGCGACCTGAAACCGCCAGTAGGGCATCTCGAATATGCCGGCGACCAGCGGCACCGACGCCCGCAGCGGCCCGAAGAACCGCCCGATGAAGATGCCGGGCACCCCCCATTTCCGCACGAAGGCTTCGCCGCGCGGCAGCAGGTCGGGATGGCGCGACAGCGGCCACATATGGGCGACGCGATCCTTGAACGTGAAGCCGAACCAGTACGACAGCCAGTCTCCGAGCGCCGCGCCGACGGCGCCCGCCAGCCATATCGGCCAGAACGAAATTTCGCCGGCGCTCATCATGGTGCCCAAGGCCACCAGCACGCCCCAGGCCGGCACCAGCAGCGAAATGAACGCCAGGGACTCGCAGAATGCGAGGCCCAATACGATCGGCGCCGCCCAGGCCTGATGGGCCTTCACGAAGGCGATCAGGTCGTGCGCATATGCTTCCATTCGGTCATTCCCTGCCCGTCGCGCCGATCTCGCCCCGATTGCGATTGCCGCGCTCCAGGCAGCCGTAGACCGGCGCGCCGCATGACATCAAGCCACAGGCCCGAAGGCGTCGCCGGATATCTCGTTTCAACAACAGGAATTCGGATGACCGCGTTGCTGCCGACATGCTTGGGCGTGGTGATGCGCCCGGCCGGGTCGGCCCCGCATCCGGCCACAATTCCGGCCGCAGGCGTGGCATAGTCAGACACCTGATTCGCGCATCATACGCGGACAATCGACATCAATTATCGCGAATATCCCATTGGCAAAGAACGCTAAATCAAAAAC
>JAGRLZ010000068.1 GCA_020441545.1 Xanthobacteraceae bacterium
ATGCCCAATCGTTATCGCGGCGAGATCGAGGCCGAGCTCGGCGGACGCCGGCGCACGCTGGTGCTGACGCTCGGTGCGCTGGCCGAACTGGAATCCGCCTTCGGCGCCGACGACCTTGCCGCGCTCGCCGAACGTTTCGCGTCGGGCCGCATGAAGGCGCGCGACCTGGTGCGGATCATCGGCGCCGGCCTGCGCGGCGCCGGCGAGGCGGTCGGCGACGACGATGTCGCGGCGATGACGGTGCCCGGCGGCGTCACCGCTTATGTCCGCATCGCCGCCGACCTGATCGCTGCCACCTTCGACGATGCGCCGGCAGAGGCTGCGCGATGACGCCGTTCGCAGCCAGACCGTTCGCGACCGGGCCGTTTCCCTGGAGCGAGGCCATCGGCTTCGGGCTCGGCGTATTGCGGCTGGCGCCGGATGCGTTCTGGCGCATGACGCCGCGCGAACTGGCGCACGCGATCCGCGCGGTGCGGGGGCCGGCGGCCGCGCCGCTGGCGCGCGACGAACTCGACGCCCTGATGGCGCGGTTTCCCGATTCCGGAATGGAGGTAACGACCCATGGCCGATGACACCGACCTTCTCGACACCGCAGGCACGCTCGACAGCCTGGAGCTGAAGACCCGCGATCTCGCCAGCAGCGCCAACAGCTTCGCGCGCGCGATGTCGTCGGCGTTCTCGTCCTCGATCGCCGGCGGCAAGCAGTTCGACGACGTGCTGAAGTCGCTGGCGCTGCGGCTGTCGAACCTGGCGCTGAAACTGGCGTTCAAGCCGCTCACCAGCGCGATCAGCGGCGGCCTCGAAAGCCTGCTGTCGGGGCTGGCCAATATCGGAGGTTCGTCGTCCGCCTCCATGGCGGCGGCTTCCGGCGCGGTGAAGCCGTTCGCGGCCGGCGGCGTGATCGGCACGCCGACCTATTTTCCGATGATCGGCGGCGGCGTCGGCCTCGCCGGCGAGGCCGGACCGGAAGCGATCATGCCGCTCAAGCGCGGCGCGGATGGGCGACTCGGCGTGGCGTCCTCCGGCGGTGGCGGCAACGTCATCACGGTGCAGATCGCGACGCCGGATGCGGACAGCTTCCGCCGCTCCGAAACCTACATCACCGGCCAGATCGCCCGCGCGGTGGCGCGGGGCCAGCGGAGCCTGTGAACCCGTGACGTGGGGGCTCCCCGGACGCATTGCGGTGCGTCGTGAAGGACGCCGCACCGCGTGCGGGACGTACCTGGATTGTTCGAAAGTCATCCGATGACATCCTTCCACGACATTCTCTTTCCGCTCGACATCGCGTTGAAGAGCGCGGGCGGGCCGGAGCGGCGCACCGATATCGTGTCGTTCAATTCGGGGCGCGAGGAGCGCAACGCGCGCTGGGCGCATTCGCGGCGGCGCTATGACGCCGGCTACGGCATCAAGACGCTTGGTGAATTGCAGAGCGTGGTGGCGTTCTTCGAGGAGCGCCGCGGCATGTTGTACGGTTTCCGCTGGCGCGACCGGCTCGACCAGTCGTCGGCCGCGCCGGGCAGCCCGGTGTCGCCGCTCGACCAGGGCATCGGCGTCGGCGACGGCACGAGCGCGGCGTTCCAGCTCGTCAAGACCTATGGCAGCGCGTTCGCGCCCTACCTGCGGCCGATCCGGAAGCCGGTCGCGGGCAGCGTGCGCGTCGCGGTCGATCATATCGAGGCGGCAAACGGCACCGCCTTCACCTGCGACGCGGCGAGCGGCACGGTGACGTTCCTCGCCGGCTACATTCCGCCGGACGGCGCGGTGGTGACGGCGGGATTCCGGTTCGACGTGCCGGTGCGCTTCGACACCGACTATCTCGAGGTCGACCTGTCCGCCTTCGCCGCCGGCGCGATTCCAAAAATCCCGCTGGTGGAGATCAGGGTCTAGTTTCCCAGCCGGTTTGAACCGGGTGGTGGGTCACGACGAATCCGGACGTCGTGCCCGGACTTGATCCGGGCATCCATCAAAGAATTCCTGAATGATGGATCACCGGGTCAAGCCCGGTGATGACGTCTCATTGTACGCGAGCAATGAAAATCATGCGCAACATTCCATCCGCCCTGCAGGCGAAGCTCGATTCCGGCGTCACCACGCTGGCGCGCTGCTGGATCATCACCCGCCGCGACGGCGTGGTGCAGGGCTTCACCGACCATGACGAGGACATCGTGCTCGACGGCGCGACGTGCCGCGCCGGCACCGGCTTCACCGCCTCGGAAGCCTCCAGCACGTTCGACCTCGCGGTCGACGGCAGCGAGGTCACCGGCGCGCTGGCCGACGAGACGTTGAGCGAGGCCGATCTCGCAGCCGGCCGCTACGACGCGGCGGCAATCGAGACCTGGCTGGTGGACTGGAGCGATCCGTCGCTGAAAGTGCTCGCCGCGCGCGGCGCGCTCGGCGAGGTGAAGCGGGAAGGGCCGGCCTTCACCGCGGAACTGCGCGGGCTGGCCGATATCCTCTCGCAGGAGGCCGGGCGGCTCTACACGGCGAGATGCGGCGCCGATCTCGGTGACGGCCGCTGCCGCATCGATCTGGGCAACCCGGCACGGCGCGGCAGCGGCACGGTGAGCGCGCTGGAAGGCACCTCGCTCTTCGCCGCGGGCGGACTCGGAAGCTTCGCGGGCGGGCTGTTCAGCGAGGGACGGCTGACCTGGACCGGCGGCGCCAATGCCGGCGTGTCGGTGGAGGTGAAGGAGCATCGCATCGTCGCGGGCGCGGTGCGGCTGTCGCTGTGGCAGGCGATGGCCGAGCCGATCGCGCCCGGCGACGCCTTCACGGTGACCGCCGGCTGCGACAAGACCTTCGCCACCTGCCGCGACCGCTTCGCCAACGCGCTCAACTTCCGCGGCTTCCCGCATATCCCCGGCAACGATTTCGTCATCAGCTATCCGGCGCCGAAGACATCGGGCGGCGGCGGCACGCCGGGATTCTTCGGGACGTAAGCTGCTTTTAACTGCGCCGTCTTCCGCCTCGCGCGGGGACGACGCCCGAGATTGGCGTGAGGCCGATCGTAAAGCGCGAACGGAGCATTCCCCATGACTCACCCTCTCACCCGCGCAAGCCTCGTGGCCGAGGCGCGGGACTGGATCGGCACGCCGTATCGGCACCAGGCGTCGGTGAAGGGCGTTGGCTGCGACTGCCTCGGCCTGGTGCGCGGCGTGTGGCGGGCCTGCATCGGCGACGAGCCCGAAAAGCCGTCGCCCTACGCGCCGGACTGGGCCGAGGCGCGCGGCGAGGAAACGCTGGCCAGGGCCGCGTTCCGCCATCTCGTGCCGGTCGCGCGCGACGATATCGGGGCCGGCGACGTGCTGCTGTTTCGCTGGCGCGCCGGCTTCATCGCCAAGCACGTCGCGATCGCCGCGAGCGCCACGCACATGATCCATGCGCATGACGGCGCGGCGGTGTGCGAGATCGCGCTGGCGCCGTGGTGGCGCCGCCGCCTGGCCCATGCCTTTCGCTTTCCGGGAGTGACCGACTGATGGCTGCACTTGTTCTTTCGGTCGCGGGCGGCGCGCTCGGCGCGGTGTTCGGCCCGGTCGGCGCGATCGCCGGACGCATCGCCGGCGCGCTGGTCGGCAACGCCATCGACAAGACGGTGTTCGGCCCCGGCGACAAGACCGCGACCGGGCCGCGCCTCGCCGATCTCGACGTGATGGCCTCGAGCGAGGGCGCGCCGATCTCGCGCGTCTACGGCCGCGCCCGGCTGTCGGGCCAGGTGATCTGGGCGACGCCGCTGGAGGAGGTCGCCTCCACCGAGACCTCGTCGTCCGGCGGCAAGGGGTTCGGCGGGCCGTCGACGACGACCACGACCTATACCTATTTCGCGAATTTCGCCGTCGCGCTGTGCGAGGGCGAGATCGGCCGCGTCGCGCGCATCTGGGCCGACGGCAAGCCGCTCGACCTGTCGAACGTCAATTACCGCGTCCATCGCGGCGGCGAGAGCCAGACCGTCGACGACCTGATCGCGGCCAAGGAGGGCGCCGGTGGCGCGCCGGCCTATCGCGGCCTCGCTTATGTCGTGTTCGAGCGGCTGCCGCTCGCCGGCTACGGCAACCGCATTCCGCAACTGTCGTTCGAGATCGTCCGCCCTATCGGGCGGCTGGAGACGATGGTGCGCGCGGCGACCCTGATCCCCGGCACCACCGAATTCGGCTACGGGACGTCCAGCGTCGTTGCCATCAAGGGCCCGGGGCAGTTCGCGACCGAGAACCGCCATGTGGCCAACGCGCCGTCCGACGTGATCGCGGCGCTCGACGACCTGCAGGGCGTGTGCCCCAACCTCGAACGCGTCGCCGTGGTGGTGGCGTGGTTCGGCAACGACCTGCGCGCCGGCCAATGCAGCGTGCAGCCGGGCGTCGAGATCGCGACCAAGACCACCTCGCCGCAGGCGTGGTCGGTGGACGGCGTCACCCGCGAGACGGCCTATGTGGTGTCGCAGGTCGCCGGCCGCCCGGGCTATGGCGGCACGCCGTCGGATGCCAGCGTCGTCGCGCTGATCCAGGAGCTGAAGGCGCGAGGCCTGAAAGTGACGTTCTATCCGTTCGTGATGATGGACGTTCCGGCCGGCAATGCGCGGCCCGATCCGTGGACCGGGGCCGCGTCGCAGCCGCCTTATCCGTGGCGCGGCCGCATCACCTGCGATCCCGCGCCGGGCCGGCCGGGCTCGCCGCAGGGCACCGCGACGGCGGCGACGCAGGTGGCGAGCTTCTTCACGGGCGGGGCGTGGAACTATCGCCGCATGGTGCTGCATTACGCGGGTCTGGTCGCGGCGAATGGCGGCGTCGATGCCTTCCTGATCGGCTCTGAGCTGCGCGCGCTGACCCGCGTGCGCTCCGGCTCGGGCGTCTATCCGGCGGTCGGGCAGCTCGTGACGCTGGCGGGCGAGGTGAAGGCCATCGTCGGCGCTTCGACGGTGGTGACTTACGGCGCGGACTGGACCGAATACGGCTCCGACGTGGTCGACGCGGCTGCGACCGAGGTGCGCTTTCCGCTCGATGCGCTGTGGGCCTCGTCCGCGATCGACGCGGTCGGCATCGACTACTATGCGCCGCTTTCCGACTGGCGTGACGAGGCCGCGCATGACGACCTGGCGCAGGCCGCGTCCACCTACGATCTCGGCTATCTCGATGCGAACGTCACGGCGGGCGAGGGGTTCGAGTGGTACTACCCGGACGATGCCGCGCGCGCCGCGCAAACGCGCCTGCCGATCACCGACGGGCTCGGCAAGCCATGGATCTATCGCGTCAAGGATCTCGTCAGCTGGTGGAGCAGCCCGCACTACGAGCGCGTCGGCGGCAGCGAACTGGCGAGCCCGACCGCATGGGTGCCGCACGGCAAGCCGATCTGGATCACCGAGGTCGGTTGCCCCGCGGTGGACAAGGGCGCCAACCAGCCGAGCGTGTTTCCCGATCCGAAATCGTCCGAGAGCAATGTGCCGTATTTCTCCAACGGCCGCCGCGACGACCTGATCCAGCGTCGCTACCTCGAAGCCTTTGTCGGTGCGTTCGATCCGGCGTTCGGCGGCCTCGACGCCCGCAACCCGGTCTCGCCGGTCTATGGCGGGCGGATGGTCGACGTCTCCGCGATTCATCTGTGGACCTGGGACGCGCGGCCCTATCCGGTGTTTCCGGCGGCCGATGACGTGTGGAGCGACGCGCCGAACTGGCAGTGCGGCCACTGGCTGAGCGGCCGGCTCGGCGGCGCGCCGCTCGATGCGCTGGTCGGCGCGATGCTCGCCGATGCCGGCGTCACGGGCGTCGATGCGTCCGCCTTGCGCGACGGTTGCGATGGCTATGTGGTCGACCGGCCGATGTCGCCGCGCGCGATGATCGATCCGCTGGCACTGGCCTATGCCTTCGACGCCACCGCCGCCGACGGCACGCTGCGCTTCATCCAGCGCGGCGGCGCGCCGGTCGCGGACCTCGTCGAGGACGACCTGGTGTTGCCTGACAGGGGCACGGTCGCGCGGCTGACGCGGGCGCAGGAAACCGAGCTGCCGCGCGAGGTGAGCTTCGGCTACACCGACGCCAGCGTCGATTATCGCCGCGCGGCGGTGACCTCGCGGCGCCTGGTCGGCGGCTCCAGCCGTACCGTGCATTCGGACCTTGCCGTCGTCACCCATGACGGCGCGGCGACGCGGCGCGCGGAAATCTGGCTCCAGGACCTGTGGGCGGGGCGCGAGAGCATCGAGTTCGGCCTCGGCATGGCACGGCTGCCGCTGGCGCCCGGCGACGTGGTCGGCGTCACCGTGAACGGACGGCGGCGGCTGTTCGAGATCGATCGGCTGACCGACACGCAGTCGCGCCAGGTCAAGGCGCGCAGTATCGATCCCGAGGTGTTCGCGATGCCGCTGCCGGCGCCGCGGCCCGCGCAGGTGACTCTGCCGCCGGTCTATGGCCCGGCCTTCGCGCTGGCGCTCGACCTGCCGTCGCTCGACGGGTCGCAGCCGCCGGTGCTGACGCGGCTCGCGGTGGTCGCCGATCCCTGGCCCGGCGGGATGACGGTGTGGCGCGCGGCGGACGACGCCAGCTTCACGCCGGTCGCAACCGTCGCGGTGCCGGCGATCATCGGCGAGACGCTCGACGCCCTGCCGGCGGCGAATGCCGGGCATTGGGATCGCGGCCATACGCTGCGGGTGCGGCTCTATGGCGGCGCGCTGGAATCGGTGAGCGAGACGCGGGTGCTGAACGGCGCCAATGTGGCGGCCTTGCGCAATCCGGACGGCGAATGGGAGGTCATGCAGTTCGGCAATGCCGAACTGATCGACGACAAGACCTATCTGTTGTCCAGCCTGCTGCGCGGGCAGGCCGGCAGCGAGCACGCCGTTGCCGCGTCGCTGCCCGCGGGCACGTCGTTCGTGGTGCTCGATGCGAGCCTGGTGCCGGTCGCGCGCGGGCTCGATGCGCTCGGCCGCGAGATGAACCTGCGTATCGTCGCGAGCGGTCGCAGCCATGACGATCCCTCCGCCGTGTCGCTGACGGTGACGCCGGATGCCGCTGCGCTGAAGCCGCTGTCGCCGGTGCATGTCACCGCCGCGCGCGAGGCCGGCGGCGTCCGCGTGTCTTGGATCCGCCGCACCCGTATCGACGGCGACGGCTGGAACGGGGAGGTGCCGCTCGGCGAGGACAGCGAGTCCTACCGGCTCGACATTCTCTCCGGCGCGAGCGTGGTGCGCAGCATCACCTGCGCGGCACCGTCCGCGCTCTATGCCGCGGCCGACGAGCTTGCGGATTTCGGCGCGCCGCAAGCCAGCCTTCACGTGCGCGTGGCGCAGCTTTCGGCGACCGTCGGCGCGGGCTTTTCCGCAGACATTGTCCTCAACGTGTGAGCGATCATGACAGAGACAGCATATTTGGGGTTGCCCTTCATCGAGGGCAGCCAGGCGCAGAAGCATGTCACCCATAACGAGGCGCTGCGCATTCTCGACAGCGCCATCCAGATCGCGGTCAGCGACATGACGCTGACGGCGCCGCCGGCCTCGCCGGTCGAGGGCGAACGCCATGTCGTCGCCAGCGGCGCGACGGGTGCGTGGGCCGGGCACGACGGCGCCATCGCCACCTGGCAGGACGGCGCGTGGGTCTTCGCCACGCCGGGCGCCGGCTGGTGCCTGTGGTCGGTGGCGGACGGCGCGATGCAGGTTTATGACGGGACGGCCTGGCAGGCGCAGGCGGCATCGCTGGACGGAGCCGCCCACCTCGGCATCAACACCACGGTGTCGGCACCGAACCTGCTGAGCGTGCGTTCGAACGCCGCGCTGTTCACGGCGATCGCGGTCGCGGATGGCGGCAGCGGCGATGCGCGCGTGCAGATTTCGAAGGAGGCGACGTCGAACACCGCGTCGGTGTTCTTCTCGAACAGTTATTCAGGGCGCGCCGAGTTCGGCCTTGTCGGCAGCGATTCCTTCAAGCTGAAGGTCTCGGATGACGGCACCAGCTGGATCGAGGCGCTGGTGGTCGATCCGTCGTCCGGCCACGTCACCTTTCCGCGTGGCGTCGCGAACCTGGTGCAGGGGCACATTTCGGGCCTGACGCTGTCGACAGCCGGTGCGTCGTCGAGCTTCGGCGTGGCGTCGGGCATCGCGGCGGACGAAACCGGCGTCGATATGCTGGTGCTGTCGTCCGCCATCAGCAAGACCACCGGCGCGTGGGCGGCGGGCTCCGGAAACGGCGCGCTGGATGCGGGCAGCATCGCGGCTGCGACCTGGTATCACGTCCATCTCGTCAGGCGCACCGACACCGGCGCGGTCGATGCGCTGGTCTCGCTGTCGGCGACGGCGCCGATACTGCCGGCGAGCTATACGCTGTCGCGGCGCATCGGCGCGATGAAGACCGACGGCTCCGCGAAGTGGGTGAAGTTCGTGCAGGACGGCGACGTCTTCACCTGGGACGTGCCGGCGTCGGATTATGTCTCCGTGAACAATCCCGGCACCTCCGCCATCCTGCGCGCGCTGAGCGTGCCGTCGGGGCTCAACGTGACGGCGCTGTTCCATGCGCGCTGCTACATGTCGTCGACACCGGCTGTCGGTACGCTGTTCACCGATCCGGCGATGACCGACACCACGCCGGATTTCAACAGCGTGCAGAGTCTCTGCAACACCGTGTCGGCGCCGTTCGTCAACCTGCGGATCCGCACCAATGCGTCGCGCCAGATCCGCGCCCGGCTCACGACCTCGGCGTCCGATGTCTATTTCACGCTGGTCACCGACGGCTGGATCGACCGGCGCGGCCGGTGATGCGCCGGCCGCGGTTTCCGACTCGATCCCGATCCATTCTTGAGGAGCGACGATGTTGCAGACGTCATTCGATATGGCGCTGGTTCGGCTGTGGCCGGACGGCGACCGCACGATCAAGGGGCTGCGCGCCGGGATGATCGCCAGCGCGCCGGAGGTGTTCCGCCGCTACGGCATCACCTCGCCGCTGCTGGTCGCGCATGTGATGGCGCAGGTGAGCCACGAATGCGGGGCAGGGCGCGCGATCGTCGAGAACCTCAACTACACCGCAAGGCGCATGATGCAGGTGTGGCCGTCGCGGTTTCCGACGCTGGCGAGCGCGCAAGCCTTCGCCGGAAATCCGAGGGCGCTGGCGAACAAGGTCTATAACGGCCGCATGGGCAATCGCCCCGGCAGCGACGACGGCTGGAATTTCCGCGGCCGTGGCGCGGTGCAGACCACCGGCCGCGACGGCTACCGGCGGCTTGCCGAGATGACCGGGCTCGATGTGCTGGACGATCCCGACCTCGTCAACGATCCGGCGCATTTCCTCGCCTGCGGCGTGGCCGATTTCCTCGCCTGCGGCTGCCTGCCGTTCGCGCGCGCTGACGATCTCACCGGCGTCACCCGGCGGCTCAACGGCGGCACCATCGGCCTCAGGGCCCGCGCCGACTGGCTGAAGCGATGGAAGGCCGCGCTCGCCGAGGCGCCGCAAGGCGACGTCGCCGCCGTGCCGCCGCCGGATGCGCCTGCGTCCATGCCGCAGGCAACGTCGTTCCGAACCCTGCTGTCGAAATGCCTCGCCGTGCTCGTCGCGGCTTTCCGGAGGTCCTGACCATGACGATCGTCGTTCTTGTCGCCATTGCCTTTGCGGCCGGCTTCGCCGCCAGCATCTTTGCCTGGCCGGCGTTGCGCGCGCATATCTTCGGCCTCAGCGCCGAGATTGCCACCTTGCGGGCGCGGGCCCGGGCGCTCGAAGACCTGCTGACGGGAGGCGGGCGATGAACTGGGCCGATCTCGCCAGGCAGGTGATCGGCCTCGGCGCGCCGCTGCTCGGCACCGCGCTCGGCGGACCGCTCGGCGGTGCGGCCGGGCAGATCCTGGCCTCGGCGCTCGGCGCGCCGGCCGCCACGCCCGGCGCCGTGAGGGCCGCGCTGCCGGCGGCCGAGCCGGCCAGGGTGGCGGACGCGGAGGCGCGCTGGATCGAGGCGATCCGGGCCGAGGCCGACGCCCAGCGCACCGCGATTTCGGAAACGCAGGCGACCATGCGCGCGGAGATCGCCAGCGAGGATGCGGTGCAGCGCTGGTGGCGGCCGCTCTATGCTTTCGAACTCACCTTCGAATGCGCCGCGTTGTGGGCGGTGCTGATGCACGAATTCTGGACCGGCGACGTCGTCACCCTGAATGCGGTGATGAACGCCACCGCGCTGTTCGTCGCCTATTGGGGCTTCCGGTTCGGCGTGCTGGGCGTCTACATCAGCGGCCGCACGCGGGAGAAGGTCTGCGCCGCGACGGGGCGGGATTCGCCCGGGGTGCTGGACCGGCTGGTGAAGGCGGTGACGCGGACGAAAACGGGATAGGCGTTCGTGTCCCGGACGCGGTGCGGGGTCGTCGCCATCGTTCAGCCGTCATTCACCGCGATGCGGTTTGATGCTATCGCTGGTGGCAACATCCGGCCCAACCGAATCCGGCCCAACTGACGGAGACCGAGCTTTGCGCCTTCTGGTCGTCGAGGATGATCCCGATCTCAACCGGCAGCTCGCCACCGCGCTGACCGACGCCGGCTACGTGGTCGATCGCGCCTTCGACGGCGAGGAGGGGCACTATCTCGGCGACAGCGAGCCGTATGACGCGGTGGTGCTGGACATCGGCCTGCCGAAGATGGACGGCATCTCGGTGCTGGAATCGTGGCGCCGCCGCAACCGCACCATGCCGGTGCTGATCCTCACCGCGCGCGACCGCTGGAGCGACAAGGTGCAGGGCTTCGATGCCGGCGCGGACGATTATGTCGCCAAGCCGTTTCACCTCGAGGAGGTGCTGGCGCGCATCCGCGCGCTGCTGCGCCGCGCCACCGGCCATGCCCAGAGCGAACTGACCTGCGGGCCGGTGATGCTCGACACCCGCAGCGGGCGGGTGACGGTGAGCGGAAATCCGGTCAAGATGACCTCGCACGAATACCGGCTGCTTGCCTATCTGATGCATCACGCCGGGCGCGTGGTGTCGCGCACCGAACTGGTCGAGCATCTCTACGACCAGGATTTCGATCGCGACTCCAACACCATCGAGGTGTTCGTCGGCCGTATCCGCAAGAAGCTCGGGGTCGATATCATCCAGACCGTGCGCGGGCTGGGCTATCTGCTGTCGCCTCCGGACGATGCGAAGTAGCTCGCTCGCCACCCGGCTGTTCCTGTCGGCGACCGCCTGGGTGGTGGTCATCCTGCTGATTACCGGGATCGCGCTGTCCTCGGTCTATCGCGCCGCTACAGAGCGCGCCTTCGACCGCCGCCTCAACCTCTACCTGCGCACGCTGATCGCCGAGGTGGCGACGCCGGACGATCTCACCGAGCACCAGTTCCAGTCGCTCGGCGAACCGCTGTTCGATCTGCCGCTGTCCGGCTGGTACTGGCAGATCGTCCGCGAGGATTCCAGCAAGCACGAGAGCCGTACTTCGCGCTCGCTGTGGGACAAGAAGCTGCCGAAGCTGGAGGATCGCGGTTTTCCGCTGACCTCCGCCGGCGTGCGGCAGGCTTATGTCGACGGCCCCGAAGGCCAGGACCTCCGCATCGTCGAGCGGCGGGTCGATCTCGGCGCCGACGGCAAGTTCCTGATTTCGGTGGCTGGCGACGCCACCGAGATTTCCGAGGAAACGCGGGCGTTCGACTACTACCTGTTCGGCACCTTTGCGGCGCTGACGGTCGGGCTGCTGCTGACCACCATCTTCCAGGTGCGGTTCGGCCTTGCGCCGCTCAAGCGCATCTCCGAAGCGATCGCCGATATCCGCTCCGGCCGGGCCGAACGGCTGCAAGGCACCTTCCCGGTGGAGATCGCGCCGCTGGCGCGCGAAACCAACGCGCTGATCGATGCCAATCGCGAGATCGTCGAGCGCGCGCGCACCCATGTCGGCAATCTCGCGCACGCGATCAAGACGCCGCTGTCGGTCATCGTCAACGAGGCGTCGGCGCGGCGGCCCGATCCGTTCGCGGCGAAAATCCTCGAGCAGGCCGAGGTGATGCGCAACCAGGTGACGCACCACCTCGAACGCGCCCGCATCGCCGCGCGGCAGACCATCATCGGCACCGTGACCGATGTCGCGCCGGTGATCGATGCGCTCGGCCGCACCATGGAGAAAATCCATCGCGGCATCGACATCGAGATCGACGCCGCCGCCGGGGTGCGGTTTCGCGGCGAGCGGCAGGACTTCGAGGAGATGGTCGGCAACCTGGTTGACAATGCCTGCAAGTGGGCGCGGGGCCGCGTTGCCATCGGTGTGACGGCGGAGGCCGCGGGCACGCCGGACCAGGGGCGGGTGCTGCGGATCTGCGTCGATGACGACGGGCCCGGGCTGTCGCCCGCCGAGCGCGAGCAGGCGGCGCGGCGCGGGGCGCGGCTCGACGAATCCAAGCCCGGCTCCGGCCTCGGCCTGTCGATCGTGGCCGATCTCGCGGCGCTCTATGGCGGCCGCTTCACGCTCGGCGGCGCCCCGACCGGCGGCCTGCGCGCGGAACTGGTGCTGCCGGCTGCCTGACTCCCGCCGGTTGCCCCGTTGCTGCCGGAATTGTGCCGACTGTGGACAGATTGCGCCGGCCGGCCGAGTCGCGCTGCATCGGCCGTGGCAGCGGCGGGGCGCTCGCGGCCGATCGCGTCTGCCGATCGCGTCTGCTGATTGCGTCTGCTGATCGCGTCTGCCGATTGCGTCTGCTGATTGCGTCTTGGGCGCGTTACTGTATTGAAGACTGACTTGTTCGGGGGGCCGTATGAACGATTTGCGGGTGGCATTGCTGCTGACGGCGGCGCTGGCGCTGGGCGGTTGCGACGTGACGACGTCGGCCAATGCATCGCGCGGCGGTGCGAATGTACCTCAATCCTCCAATACCGCCTTCAATAGCCTGATCGGCAGCAAGATCGGCGCATCGCTCGACGATCAGGACCGCGAACTGGCCTACGACGCCCAGATCGACGCCCTGGAAAACGGCGCCCCCGGCGCCCCGGTGCCATGGCGCAATCCGCAATCCGGCCGCCACGGCAACATCGTCGCCGGACCGGCCTACGATATCCGCGGCGCCACCTGTCGCGGCTACTCCCATACCGTTGCCATTGGCGGCGATCTCAGGACCACGCGGGGAACGGCCTGCCGCAAGCCTGACGGAAACTGGGTTGCGGCGGGCTGATCCCGGGATCGTTGCGTTGCGGCTCGCGGACCGGGCCGGCTTCCTGAAACCTGTTTCTGCTCAACGGCTTCTTAACGGCATTTCGGTTATCTGTGTCGGCTGGACATTCATATCCGGGCGCGCGCGGAGCCGATGGCGCAGACTTCGACAGAACGGCTGAGGGAGTACCTCGCGCAATTGCCGCCGAGCGCGCAGGCCCTGCTGCTGCGCGAGTTCGAGCGGGCCCTGGCGCGCGGCGACGATCCCGCGGTCGCCAATCTCGTGCTCGGCGAGCTGCGCAAAATTGCGCGCGGGTCCGGGCCCGATGCGGCGGGAGCGCCCCGGACCGAGGACGCCGCGCGGCTGCTGTTCGCGGCGCTGGAACCGTTCCTGGTCGATACCAATGGCGCGATCCGGCCCGGACAGATCCGGCGCGCCTCGCTGCTGCCCGCCTGGCAATGGCTGCAGCGCGAGGGCGCCGTGGAGGATATCCGCGAATTCGAGGCCGTGCTGGCGGAACCGATGCCGGCGCCCGAGCGCGACCGGCGGGTACGCGGGGTCCAGCTTGCCGCCGCCGAAGCCATCGAGCGGGTCGTGGCGGCAGGTGGCGATTCCCGGGCGCTGGCGCGGATCGGCGGTCCCGGCGTCGCCGAGGACCTTCCGGCGATCGGGGCGGTGCTGAAAGCCCGCGATGCGCTCGATGGCTTCGCGGGGCGGCTGCCGCGCTCGATGCGCGTGCTGGGCGACAGCCAGGTCGCGGCCGTCCAGGCGGCCCTCAACGTGCCCTCGCTGCAGACGCGGCAACTGCTTCCCTTCGCCCTGTCCATGGTGATGGCGCGTCTCGCCACGCCCTGGCAGATCGTCCGCCTCGCCATCGCGATGGCGGCGTCGGATGACGAACTCCGCGTGGCCGCGACGCCCTATGGCATCGCCGTGTCCATGGCGATCCACGATCTGGCCCGCATCGGCGGCATCCTCCGCGCCGACATCAAGCGAGGCCGTTTCGACAATGTCCCGGATCATCTCAAGACCGTCCATGACGGCGTGCGCGGCCTGCGCACCGAACTCGACGTGCGCGGCGATTCCGCATGGGGTCGCCAGATCGCCGCGATCCGCGTCGATATCTCCAATGCGTTGCAGGCCGAGATCGACAGCGTTCCCGGCCGGGTGCGCCGGCTGCTGCGGCAGCGCCCCGACAAGGACATCTCGGCGCATGCACGGATCGATCCGATCGAGGTCGACGAGACCGTGGCGCTGATCGATTTCGTCGCGGTGTGCCGCACCTATGCCAGCGAGCTTGCGATCAACGAGGTGACGCTGCGCACCTTCTCCGACCTCCAGCACTATGTCGAGCAGGCCACCGAAACGCTGGTCGGATCGCTGCGCGGCGACGACGCCAGGGCCCGGGCGTTCCGCCGGATGCAGGTCGATGCGGCGATCCGCTTCTGCGGGGTTCTGTTCGGCAACGACTACGCCTCGCTGATGCGGCGCGCCGCCGAGCAGGCCGCGGCCGGCGAGCGCAAGACTGGCTAGCACAAGACTGGCTAGCACAGGACTGGCTGGTGCAAGCAGGCTGGCTGGCGCAAGGCTGGCCGGCATAAGGCTGGCGAGTTGCGGATCCATCGGGTTCCGCTTTGATTTTCCGCAAGTTTTTGCCGCACCCCGTCTCGTAATTGTCAATTGCGCGGACCCTTCCGGCATGGTGTAACCCCGGCATTCGCGCGCCGGCCCGCCCGGCTGCGCCGCCGCCATCGAACGTGCCGGGATTTGTGCTGAATGTCGTTGTGGTTCCTGCTCGCCCTGATGACCGCCGTGGCGGTCTTCGCCGTGCTGTGGCCGCTCGGACGGCGCACCGCGCGCGGCGGGGGCGGCCGCGAATCGCTCGTCTACACCGACCAGCTCGCGGAAATCGACCGCGAAGTCGCGAGCGGACTGATCTCGCCGGCCGATGGCGGGGCGGCCCGCGTCGAGATCGGCCGGCGGCTGCTCGCCGCAGCCGATGCCGAAGCCGGGTCGACTGCGGCGGTGCGGCTCGGCTGGCGCCGCGCCGTGGCGCTGGTCGCGTTGATCGGACTGCCGCTGGCCGCCGGCGGGCTCTATCTGCGGCTCGGTTCGCCGGCGATGCCGGACGTGCCGCTGGCCAGCCGCAAGGCGGCGTCGGTGGCCAGTGCCTCGATCGACCAGTTGATCGGGCAGGTGCAGGCGCATCTCGAAAAGAACCCGACCGACGGACGCGGCTGGAGCGTGCTGGCGCCGGTGCTGGTGCGCGTCGGCCGCTTCGACGATGCCGCGCAAGCCTACCGCAACGCCATCCAGTACGCCGGCGACGATGCCGCGCGCCGCGCCGGGCTGGGCGAGGCGCTCACCGGCGCCGCCAACGGCGTGGTGACGGCGGACGCGAAGGCGGAATTCGAACGCGCGGTGAAACGCGATGCCGGCGAGGCCAAGGCGAACTATTTCCTCGGCGTCGCCGCCGAGCAGGACGGCCGGCCCAGGGATGCCGCCGCGATCTGGCGGGCGATGCTGGCGAAGGCGCCGGCGGACGCGCCGTGGCGTCCGGTGGTGACGGCGGCGCTGGCCCGCGTCGATTCCGGCAAAACCCCTGTAGCGAAATCCCAAGCGAGTCCCGGCAAGGGCCCGGCGCTGGCGGACGACACCATCGCATCCGCCAAGGACATGTCGGAGGCCGATCGGGGCAGCATGATCCGCGGCATGGTCGCGCGGCTGGCGGCGCGGCTGAAGCAGAACGGCGACGATGTCGACGGCTGGCTGCGGCTGGTGCGCGCCTATATGGTGCTGAACGAGCCGGACAAGTCCCGCGCCGCGCGTGACGACGCACGCCGCGCGCTGGGACAGGACGAAGCCGGTTTGCGCCAGCTCAACGAAGGGCTCAAGGCGCTCGGGATAGACGGATGACGAGGGAGTTCGCATTGCCGACGGGTGGACCAGCATGACGCGCAGGCAGCGGCGATTGACGATGATTGGCGGCGCGCTGCTGGTGCTCGGCATCGCGGTGGCGCTGGTGCTGAACGCGCTGCGCGATTCCATCGTGTTCTTCTCGACGCCGGTGATGGTGGCGGAGAAGCACATTCCCGCCGGCAAGCGATTCCGCCTCGGCGGGCTGGTCGAGCCGGGCTCGGTGGTGCGCGGCGAGCATCTCAAGGTCACCTTCAAGGTCTCCGACGGCAGCGCCTCGCTGCCGGTGACGTACAAGGGCATCCTGCCGGACCTGTTTCGCGAGGGGCAGGGCGTCGTCGCCGAAGGCGCGCTCGATTCGGCCGGCGTGTTCGAGGCCGACACCGTGCTCGCCAAGCACGACGAGACCTATATGCCGAAGGAGGTCGCCGACGCGCTGAAGAAGCAGGGCCACTGGAAGGACGATTACGGCGAGAACGCCAAGAAGGCCGGCGACGAGAAGGCCGCCGAAGCCCGGCAGGGCAAGAGCGTGACGCAATGATCGCGGAGGCCGGCCATTACGCGCTGGTGCTGGCGCTGGGACTGGCGCTGATCCAGTCGGTGGTGCCGATGATCGGCGCCAGGACGCACGATGTCGCGCTGATGAACGTCGCGCGCTCCACCGCGCTGGCGCAACTGCTGTTCGTCGGCCTGTCGTTCCTGGCGCTGGTGACGCTGCACGTCACCTCGGATTTCTCCGTCACCAACGTCTACGAGAATTCGCATTCGCTGAAGCCGCTGATCTACAAGATCACCGGCGTGTGGGGCAATCACGAAGGCTCGATGCTGCTGTGGGTCTCGATCCTGGCGCTGTTCGGCGGCCTGGTCGCGGTGTTCGGCGGCAACCTGCCGCTGACCTTGCGCGCCAACGCGCTGGCCGTGCAGGCGTGGGTGTCGAGCGCGTTCTACCTGTTCATCCTGCTGACCTCGAACCCGTTCCTGCGCATCGCCAATCCGCCGCTCGAGGGGCGCGATCTCAATCCGGTGCTGCAGGATCCCGGCCTCGCGGTCCATCCGCCGCTGCTCTATCTCGGTTATGTCGGCTTCTCGATCTCGTTCTCCTTCGCGGTGGCGGCGCTGATCGAAGGCCGCATCGATGCCGCGTGGGCGCGCTGGGTGCGGCCGTGGACGCTGATGGCGTGGATCTTCCTCACCCTCGGCATCGCGATGGGCTCGTACTGGGCCTATTACGAGCTCGGCTGGGGCGGCTGGTGGTTCTGGGATCCGGTGGAAAATGCATCGCTGATGCCGTGGCTGGCCGGCACCGCGCTCCTGCATTCGGCGGTGGTGATGGAGAAGCGCAATGCGCTGAAGGTCTGGACCATGCTGCTCGCGATCCTCACCTTCTCGCTGTCGCTGCTCGGCACTTTCCTGGTGCGCTCCGGCGTGCTCACCTCGGTGCATGCCTTCGCCACCGATCCGACCCGCGGCGTGTTTATCCTCCTCATCCTGTGCCTGTTCATCGGCGGCAGCCTCGCGCTCTATGCCTGGCGCGCATCGTCGCTGAAGCAGGGCGGGCTGTTCGCGCCGATCTCGCGCGAGGGCGCGCTGGTGCTCAACAACCTGCTGCTGACCACGGCCTGCGCGACGGTGTTCGTCGGCACGCTGTATCCGCTCGCGCTCGAGGTGCTGACCGGCGAGCGGATTTCGGTCGGCGCGCCGTTCTTCAATCTCACCTTCGCGCCGCTGTTCGTGCCGCTGCTGCTCGCGCTGCCGTTCGGCCCGATGCTGGCGTGGAAGCGCGGCGACATGGTCGCCGCGGCGCAACGGCTGTATGCGGCCGGGATCGCGGCGCTGGTGACGATGGCGGTGCTGTGGGCCTGGACGCGGGGCGGGGCGGCCTTCGCGCCGCTGGCGATCGGGCTCGCGGTGTTCGTCATCGCCGGCAGCCTGAGCGATCTCGCCGAGCGCTGCATGCTGTTCCGCGTGCCGCTCAGCGTGGCGCTGCGCCGCGCCCGCGGGCTGCCGCGCGCGACCTGGGGCACGGTGTTCGCTCATGCCGGCGTCGGTATCGCGCTGATCGGTATCGTCTGCGAAAGCACCTGGAATACCGAACTCATCACCACCCTGAAGCCGGGCGACGTGGCGAAGGTCGCGGGCTACGAGATGAAGCTCGACGACATCGCGCAGCGCCAGGGGCCGAACTTCCGCGAAATGGTGGTGCATTTCACCGTCAGCGAAGGCGGCAGGGTCATCGGCGCGATGGCGCCGTCGAAGCGCAACTTCACCACCCGCGCGGCCTCGACCACCGAAGCCGCACTGATGTCGCGCGGCGCGAGCCAGCTCTATGCCTCGCTCGGCGAGCCTTCCGCGAACGGCGGCATCGCGGTGCGCATCTATCACAAGCCGATGGTGCTGCTGATCTGGTTCGGCCCGCTTTTGATGGCGTTCGGCGGTTTCCTGTCGCTGACGGATCGCCGCCTGCGGGTCGGCGCGCCGAAGCCCGCGAAGGCATCGCGCGCGTTGCAGCCGGCGGAGTAGGGTGTGATGCGCGATATCGCACAACGCATGTCGTTTCCGCGCAGGCGGGGACGACATCGTGATTGGAGCAAGTTCCTGGGCGTTCTCGGAACGCTGATTTACCTTGTGCTCGCCATTGCATCCCCCGCATTCGCCGTGCAGCCCGACGAGATGATGGCCGATCCCGCGAAGGAAGCGCGGGCGCGCGAGCTGTCGCGCGAATTGCGCTGCATGGTGTGCCAGAACCAGTCGATCGACGATTCCGAGGCGCCGCTGGCGCGCGACCTGCGCCTTCTGGTGCGTGAGCGCATCGCGGCCGGTGACAGCGACAAGCAGGTGATCGACTTCCTCGTCTCGCGCTACGGCGAGTATGTGCTGCTCAAGCCGCGCTTCGAAAGCCAGACCTGGCTGTTGTGGCTGCTGACGCCGTTCGCGCTTCTGGCCGGCGCGCTGGGCTTGTGGTGGCAGAATCGCCGCCGCAACCGGCTGGCCGCGCGCGACAATGAAGCCGGACTGAAGCTGACGGCGGACGAGGAAGCGCGCATCGAGAAGCTGCTCGCCGCGCAGTCGCCGCCTGCGGACAAGACGCTGTAAGGCGTTCGAAGCGTATCGTATCGTTCCGCCGTCATGCCCGGACCTGATCCGGGCATCCATCTTTCAAAAAAGAATTGATTGCATTTTTCAAAGGATGGATTGCCGGGTCAAGCCCGGCAATGACGCTGGTGAGTATAGAGCGCCGACAATCTGTCGCAGCCTTCGAACGAAAAATTACGAAAGATTAATCCCCCCTCCAGAGTGCTGTAAGGCGGCAGGCGTCATCTTCCGGGGCGAGCGGTGCTGATTTGCACCCGATCGAATTCTGGCCCCTGGAGATAGCAAATGACCGACCGTCCCTCCGACCTGACCTCCTCCCCGAAATATCAGCCGCGCCGCGGCATATTGTCCTTCCGCAAGTTCGCGCTGATGGCGTCGGTCGTGGCGGGCCTCGGCGTTGCCGGTTATGGCCTCGCGCCCAATCATCGGATCGATGTGTTCTCCACGCCGGCCCAGGCCCAGGTCAACACCGAGGTCAGCAAGGTGCAGACCCCGGTCGGCTTCGCCGATATCGTCGAGCGCGTGAAGCCGTCGGTGATCTCGGTCAAGGTCCGCATCAAGGAAAAGACCGCGGACATGGGCGACGACATGCCGTTCCCGCCCGGCTCGCCGATGGAACGCTTCTTCCGCCGCTTCGGCGGTCCGGACGGCATGCCGCCGGGCCTGCATCGCCGCGGCCGGCATTTCATGATGGGCCAGGGCTCGGGCTTCTTCATCTCGCCGGACGGCTACGCGGTCACCAACAACCACGTGGTCGAGGGCGCCGACAAGGTCGAGGTGACGACCGATGCCGGCAAGACCTACACCGCCAAGGTGATCGGCGCCGATCCGCGCACCGACCTCGCTTTGATCAAGGTCGAGGGCGGCTCGGACTTCCCCTATGCCAAACTCTCCACCGGCAAGGCCCGGATCGGCGACTGGGTGCTCGCGGTCGGCAATCCGTTCGGCCTCGGCGGCACCGTCACCGCCGGCATCGTGTCGGCCAACGGCCGCGACATCGGCAACGGGCCGTATGACGACTTCATCCAGATCGACGCGCCCGTGAACAAGGGCAATTCCGGCGGTCCGGCCTTCGACATGCAGGGCAACGTGATCGGCGTCAACACCGCGATCTATTCGCCCTCCGGCGGCAGCGTCGGCATCGCGTTCTCGATTCCCGCCTCGACCGTGCAGAGCGTCGTGCAGCAGCTCAAGGACAAGGGCTCGGTCAGCCGCGGCTGGATCGGCGTGCAGATCCAGCCGGTGACCAAGGACATCGCCGACAGCCTCGGCATGAAGAAGGCGGAAGGCGCGCTGGTGGCCGAGCCGCAGCCGAACGGTCCCGCAGCCAAGGCCGGCATCGAATCCGGCGACGTCATCAAGGGCGTCAACGGCCAGCCGGTGAAGGACGCGCGCGAACTCGCCCGCACCATCGGCGGCCTCGCGCCGGGCAATTCCATCAAGCTCGACGTGCTGCACAAGGGCGAGAACAAGACGGTCAACGTGACGCTGGCCAAGATGCCGAACGAGAAGGAGGCGAAGGCCGAATTCGAGCACGGCGACCATGATGCCGGACGTCCCAGCGACGTGGCCCGCCTTGGCCTCACCGTCGCGCCTGCAAAATCGGTGGCCGGCGCCGGCAAGGACGGCGTCGTCGTCACCGACGTCGATCCGAACGGCGCGGCGGCCGAACGCGGCTTCAAGGAAGGCGACGTGATCCTCGAAGTGGCGGGCAAGAGCGTCGCCAATCCGGGCGAGGTGCGCGACGCCATCAAGTCCGCGCAGGCCGACAACAAGCACAGCGTGCTGATGCGGATCCGGTCCGGCGGTTCGCTGCGGTTCGTCGCCGTGCCGATCGCCAAGGGGTGATGAGCGAGGGCTCGTGATGAGTTCGCCAGTGTCCCCGTCGATCCGTGGTCTCGCCGCGCTCCGCACCCCCGGCGGCGAGGTCCCGGGACGGACACTGGCACCAGGTTGGGAGGTGTCGCCGGCATAGTCGCCCCCGCCGACGGCTCTTTCCGGGGAACGGGCCAGTTGCCCGTTCCCACCACCTCCTTCCGACCGGAATTGCCCCCTCCGTCGGAAGGCTAGTGTTCCGGTTCTGACATTCGGATCACTTCGCAGCAGGCACGTTTACGAATGTCAGAACCAAAGGAACACTAGCAAATATACGGTTCTAGTGTGGCTTTGGGCTCTGACGTTCCTCAAACGAATATGCTGCAACGCTGAAAGGAACGTCAGAGCCGCCACACTAGCCGGGCGGTGAAGCAGCCCCCGCTTTGCCGCCCGTTCTCTTTCAGGCGAGCGATTTCCCCGTCTTGCGTCCCATGAAGGCTCGGGCCATGTTGACCGAAACACAGCAATCCGCCACCGAATCCGAATCCCAGATGCGCCTGCTGATTATCGAAGACGATCGCGAATCCGCCGATTATCTGGTCAAGGCTTTTCGCGAGGTCGGCCATGTCGCGGATCTCGCCAGCGATGGCGAGGAAGGACTCAGCCTCGCCGACAGCGGCGGTTACGACGTGCTGGTGGTCGACCGCATGCTGCCGAAGCGCGACGGCCTGTCGGTGATCGGGGCGCTGCGCGACAAGGGCGATCATACGCCGGTGCTGATCCTGTCGGCGCTCGGGCAGGTCGACGACCGTATCAAGGGACTGCGCGCCGGCGGCGACGACTACCTGCCGAAGCCGTATTCCTTCGCCGAGCTGCTGGCCCGCGTCGAGGTGCTGTCGCGCCGCCATGGCGGCCCGGCCGAGGACACGGTCTACAAGGTCGGCGATCTCGAGCTCGACCGGCTGTCGCATCGCGTCGTCCGCGGCAAGGAAGAGCTGACGCTGCAACCGCGCGAATTCCGGCTGCTCGAATATCTCATGAAGCATGCCGGGCAGGTGGTGACGCGAACCATGCTGCTGGAAAACGTCTGGGACTATCATTTCGATCCGCAGACCAACGTGATCGACGTGCATGTCTCGCGGCTGCGGGCGAAGATCGACAAGGGCTTCGACCGGCCCCTGCTGCACACCATTCGCGGTGCCGGATACATGATCCGTGACGGCATTCGGTAAGCTGATCCGCACCACGGCGTTTCGGCTGACGCTGGTCTATCTGTTCCTGTTCGCGCTGTTCGCGGCTTCGCTGCTCGGCTATTTCGCCTGGAATACCAGGCGGCTGATTACCGAGCAGATCACCAGCAACGTCAACGAGGAGTTCTCCGAACTCGACGCGACCTATGCGCGGCGCGGCCTGCGCGGCCTGGTCTACGACATCGAGAACCGCGCGTTGCGGCCGGGCGCCAACCTCTATCTGGTCACCACGCCGACCGGGCAGGCGCTGGCCGGCAACGTCGCCGCGCTCGGCAACGGCGTGATGGGCACGACCGGCTGGTCGGAAACCATCTATCATCGCCTCGACGAGCCGCAGAACAAGCGGCCGCATCGCGCGCTGGTGCGCGTCAGCGAGCTGACCAACGGCTTTCGCCTGCTGATCGGGCGCGATCTCGAGGAGCGGCGGCGCATCTTCGGCATCGTCGCCAAGGCCGCGCAATGGTCGCTGCTGATCGTGATCGTGCTCGGCCTCGGCGGCGGAATCTTCGTGGCGCGGCGGGTGCTGCGCCGGATCGACGCCATGACCGGCACCACGCGCCGGATCATGGAGGGCGATCTTTCCGAGCGATTGCCGGTCGGCCGCAGCGGCGACGAACTGGACCGGCTGGCCGACAATCTCAACGCCATGCTGGCGCGGATCGAGACGCTGATGAACGGCCTCAAGGAGGTGTCGGACAACATCGCGCACGATCTCAAGACCCCGCTGACGCGGCTGCGCAACCGCGCCGAGGAGGCGCTGGCGGCCTCGGGCAGCGGTGCCGATTATCGCCAGGCGCTGGAGCGCACCATCGAGGAATCCGACGGCCTGATCCGCACCTTCAACGCGCTGTTGATGATCGCGCGTGCCGAATCCGGGCAGGTGAGGGGCGACATGGCGGACTTCGACGCCGCCGAGGTGGCGAACGGAATCCAGGAGCTTTATGAGCCGCTGGCCGAGGACAACGGCATGGTGCTGCGGGTGAAGGCGGTGCCCGCGCCGCTGCACGGCAACCGCGAACTCATCAGCCAGGCGCTGGCCAACCTGGTCGAGAACGCCATCAAATACGGCAAGCCGGCCACAGCGCCCCGACCGCCGGCACCGCCCGGCGTCGCAGCCGCCGCCGAGCCGCCGGAAATCCTGATCGAGGCGCGCCGCGAAGGGGATTCCGTGCTGCTGAGCGTCACCGATCATGGCCCCGGCATTCCGGAGGCCGACCGCCAGCACGCCATCGAGCGTTTCGTCCGGCTCGAGGCCAGCCGCACCCAGCCCGGCTCGGGCCTCGGCCTCAGCCTTGCATCGGCTGTCGCGACCCTGCATCGCGGCGAATTGCAGCTTGCCGATGCCGCCCCGGGCTTGCGGGTGACCCTTGCAATCCCGGCCCATTCGGGCGAGGGACAGGGGGAGCGCGTTTGACATTCGCCGCCCGCTTTGCCACGGCTGCGGGTCGGCGGATGTGACATTCAAGGCTCCGCCGACCGTTCGTCATGGCCCGTGTTCCTTGATCCGGGCGTCACCGTTGGACATCGCAGACCGCATGACTTCATCCGCGAAAAGCGACGCCGGCCAGGAATCGCTGGCAGCGCGAGTCGTGACCGGCCCGGTTTTGTTCGCGCCGGCCGAGGCGCGGCAACGCTTCGACGACTGGCTGTCGGAGCTGCCGGCGGCGCAGGCCGCCGCCATTCGCGAGACCACGGACGCCTTTCCCATGGCGCGCACGGTGCTCGATGGCGTCGCGGAAGCGTCCCCGTACCTGTTCGACCTGATGCGCGCCGATGCGGATCGCCTGGTGCGGCTGCTCCGCTGCGATCCGGACCGGCATCTCGCGGCGCTGGTCGTCAGGGCGGTCGCCGACGTGCCCGGCGCCGCCGACCAGGACGAGGCGATGCACTGGCTGCGCCGGCTCAAGGGCGAGGCGGCGCTGATGATCGCCTTGTGCGACATCGGCGGAATCTGGCCGGTGATGCGGATCACCGAGGCGCTGACCGAGGTCGCCGTCACCGCCGTGCAATGCGCCTTGCGCTTCCTGCTGCGGCAGGAGGCGGAGCGCGGCAAGATCGTGCCGCCCGATCCCGAGCGGCCGGAAGAGGGCAGCGGGCTCGTCATCCTCGCCATGGGCAAGATGGGCGCAGGCGAATTGAACTATTCCAGCGATGTCGACCTGATCGTGTTCTTCGATCTCGATGCGCCGACGCTGGCGCCGGATATCGAGCCGCAGCCGTTCTTCGTGCGCGTGACGCAGGGCCTGGCGCGGATGCTGCAACAGCGCACCGCCGACGGCTACGTGTTCCGCGTCGACCTGCGCCTGCGTCCCGATCCCGCCTCCACCCAGGTCGCGATCTCCACCGCGGCGGCGCTCGATTATTACGAGCGCGAGGGCCGCACCTGGGAGCGCGCCGCGATGATCAAGGCGCGGCCCTGCGCGGGCGATGCCGCGGCGGGCGAGGCGCTGCTCGGCGATATCGCGCCGTTCGTCTGGCGCAAGCATCTCGACTTCGCGGCGCTCTCCGATGTCCACGACATGAAGCGCCAGATGCAGACGTTTCGCGGACAGAGCGAGATTTCGGTCGAGGGCCACAACGTCAAGGTCGGGCGTGGCGGCATCCGCGAGATCGAGTTCTTCGCCCAGACCCAGCAATTGATCGCGGGCGGGCGGCATCCCGAACTGCGGGTGCGGCCGACGCTGGAGGCGCTCGACGTGCTCGCGGCCAACAACTGGATCACGATCGAGGTCCGCGACGAACTGATCGATGCCTATCTGTTCCTGCGCCGGGTCGAGCACCGGCTCCAGATGATCGCCGACGAGCAGACCCATACGCTGCCCGACACGGCCGAAGGGATGGAGCAGTTCGCGCGCTTCCTCGGCTATGCGGACCGGGCCGCCTTCGCCAGGGATCTGCTGGTCCGGCTCGATCGCGTGCAGGGCCACTACGGCAGGCTGTTCGAGGGCGATCCGGCCGGCACGGCGAAGCTCCCCGACCTGAATTATCGGGCCGGCGCGGACGATCCGCGCGTGCTCGATTATCTCGCCAAGCTGGGCTTCAAGAAGCCGCTGATGGTGGCGACCGTCGTGCAGCAGTGGATGGCCGGCGACTATCGCGTGCTGAAGGTCGATGCCACGCGGCGGGCCTTCGAGGAATTCGTGCCGGCGCTGATCGAGGGATTGTCCCGCGCCGAGCAGCCCGACAATGCGGTGATGGCTTTCGACGAGTTCCTGCAGGCGCTGCAGCGCGGCGGCCGTCTCATCACGCTGCTCAGCCAGAACAGCGATCTGGTGGCGCTGGTGGCGCTGATCCTCGGCGCCGCGCCGCGGCTCGGCGACATGCTGGCGCGCAAGCCGCAACTGATGGACGGATTGATCGATCCGCGTTTCTTCGGCGCGATGCCGGACCGGCGGGAACTGTCGGAGCGACTGGCGGCGACGCTGGAGGATGCGGATTCCTACGAGGAGTTTCTCGATCGCCTGCGGCTGTTCGGCCAGGAGAGCCTGTTCCTGATCGGCACGCGGATTCTGTCCGGCACTGTTTCCGCCCAGCATGCCAGCACCGCCTTCGCCGACGTCGCCGAAGGCATCGTGCAGACGGTGCACGGCCTGGTCAGCGACCAGTTTGCCTCGCAGCACGGCCGCATCAAGGGGCAGGAAACCGCGATCATCGCCATGGGCAAGCTCGGCAGCCGCGAGATGACGGCGTCGTCCGACCTCGACCTGATCCTGATCTACAATTTCGATTCCGACAATCCCGACTCCGACGGCGCGCGGTCGCTGCACGGCCCCCAGTATTTCGCCCGCTTCACGCAGCGGCTCATCAGCGCCTTCACCACGCGCACCAATTACGGCGTGCTCTACGATGTCGACATGCGGCTGCGTCCGTCCGGCCGCGCCGGGCCGTTGGCGTCACGCATCGATTCGTTCGCCGACTATCAGGAGCACGAAGCCTGGACCTGGGAGCATATGGCGCTGACGCGCGCGCGCGTCATTTCGGCCTCGCCCGCGTTCCGCGCCCGCATCGAGGATATCATCCGCGGTGTCCTGACCCGCGTCCGCGACCGCCGGATCATCGCCAACGACGTCGCCGAGATGCGCCGCGCGATCGCGCTGGAGAAGGGCGAGGACGACATCTGGGATTTGAAATACGCCTCGGGCGGGCTGGTCGATATCGAGTTCATCGCGCAGTACCTGCAACTGGTCCATGCCGCCGAGAAACCGGACATTCTCAGCGTCGGCACCTCGCAGGTGCTGGAGAACGCAACGCGGCTCGGCATCCTGTCACAGTCGACCATGGAAGTGCTGCGCCCGGCGACGCGCCTCTATCACGACCTGACCCAGGTGCTGCGCCTGTGCGTCAGCGAGAAGTTCAAGCCGGACGGCGCCGGCTACGACCTGCTTCGCATCCTGACGCGGGCCGGCGATGCGCCGGACTTCTCGGCGCTGGAGGCGCGGCTGCGCGACACCCAGACCGAGGTGCGCGGCGTGTTCCTGCGCCTGCTCGAGGACGAAGTCTGACGGCGCCGGTTCGCCGGATGGCGCGAGGCTCAGGCGGCGGTCGGAATGGCCATGTGGCTCTGCGCGGCGTGGCACGGCAGCGTCACGCGGATCACCGTGCCTTCGCCGGGCTTTGAGCGCATGTGCATCGAGCCGCCGTGCAGCCCGGTGAGCGACTTGGCGATCGCAAGCCCCAGCCCCGACCCGTGATAGGTCTTGGTCAGCGAGCTTTCGACCTGCTCGAACGGCTGGCCGAGGCGGGCGAGCGAGTGCGGCGCGATGCCGATCCCGGTGTCGGCGATCATCAGCACCACCGAGTCGTTGACGATGCGGTTGCGGACGATGACGCGGCCGCCGTCCGGCGTGAACTTGACAGCGTTGGACAGCAGGTTGACCAGGATCTGCTTGATGGCACGGCGGTCCGCCAGCAGCGGCACCGAATCCTGCACGTCGGCGTTCAGCGTCAGCCGCTTTTCGCTGGCCCGTCCCGAGACCACGCGCAGCGATTCGTGAACGGTCTTGCCGAGATCGAGCGGCTCCATCTCCAGCCGCATGCGGCCGGCCTCGATCTTCGACATGTCGAGGATGTCGTTGATGACTTCGAGCAGGTAGTGACCTGAGGTCAGGATGTCGTGGCAGTATTCCTGGTATTTCTCCGAGCCGAGACAGCCGAACAGGCCGCTGCCCATGATTTCCGAAAAGCCGATGATGGCGTTGAGCGGCGTGCGCAGCTCGTGGCTCATGTTGGCGAGGAATTTCGACTTGGTCTGGTTGGCTTCCTCGGCGCGGGTCTTTTCGTCCGCGTATTTCTGCGCGAGGTCGGCAAGCTCGGCAGCCTGCTGCTTCAGCGTCGCCTGGGTGCGCTTGAGGTCGATCACCGTGGCGCGCAGCCGCAGGTCGTTGTCGACCAGCTTGCGCTCGTGCTCCTTGATGCGGGTGATGTCGGTGCCGACGGACACGTAGCCGCCATCCTTGGTGCGGCGTTCGCTGATGTGCAGCCACTTGCCGTCGTCGATCTGGGCTTCGAAGGTGCGGGCGCCGGGGGCGAGAAGCGTCGATTCCGGCATGCGGCTGCGCACCTCCGGCATCCGGCCGACTTCGGCCACCGTCTCGTAGGACGTTCCCGGCTGCACCGCGGAATCGGGCAGCCGGTGCAGGCGCTGGAAATGCGAGTTGCACAGCACCAGCCGGTCTTCGGCATCCCACAGCACGAAGGCTTCCGGGATCGCTTCGATCGCATCGCGCAGCCGCAGGTCGGCCTCCACGCTGCGCTCGGCAAGGCTGCGCTGCTCGGTGACGTCGACGGCAATGCCGATCAGGTGCAGGCCGCGTTCGCCGACACCCCGGTTGAGCTCGCATCGCACCCTTAGCCAGATCCAGTGGCCGTCGGCGTGCCGCATGCGGAAGCTCTGGTCGATGTGGTTGATCTTCGACGAGATCAGTTGGTCGGCGATCTCGAACAGGTCGATGTCGTCGGAATTCACCAGCGCGTTGACCTCGCCGAAAGTCAGCAGGTCGCTGCGCCCCTCGAGCCCCAGCATCGTGAACATCGATTGCGACCAGAAGATGCGGCCGCGGGACAGGTCCCAGTCCCACAATCCGCAGCGGCCGCGATTGAGCGCGGTATCGATGCGTCCCCGCACCGTGTCGTTGATGAGGTCGCCCTCGCGTGCGCGGGTCGATTGCCAGTGGAACGCGAAGCCGAGGATCAGGACGACGAATCCGGTCGTCGCGGACAGCGTGATCGACAGCGCGGCGTCGGATTGCCAGAGCGCCGTCGCCGCCTCATGGGTGACGATCAGGCGGCCCGGCAGCGACTTGAGCGGACGCATCGTCGCCAGCGCGTCGCCGCCGTCGGCGAGCCGGACTCGCGAGATGTCGGTATCGTTGCCTCGGGTCGCCGATTGCAGCGTATCGATCGCCGTCAACAGGTCGTCGGTATCGGAGGTTGTGCCGGCCGGAACGCGCGCCAGCACGCGCTGGTCGGCATCGACGACGACGATGTGCCG
>JAGRLZ010000069.1 GCA_020441545.1 Xanthobacteraceae bacterium
ACGTTCCTGCTGCACTACAACTTCCCGCCCTATTCGGTCGGCGAGACCGGCCGGCTCGGCGGCACCAAGCGCCGCGAGATCGGCCACGGCAAGCTGGCGTGGCGCGCGATCCATCCGGTGCTGCCGCCGCACCATGAATTCCCCTACACCATCCGCGTCGTCTCGGAGATCACCGAGTCGAACGGGTCGTCGTCGATGGCCACCGTGTGCGGCTCGTCGCTGGCGCTGATGGATGCGGGCGTTCCGCTGAAGCGGCCGACCGCCGGCATCGCCATGGGCCTGATCCTCGAAGGCAGCCGCTATGCGGTGCTGTCCGACATCCTCGGCGACGAGGATCACCTCGGCGACATGGACTTCAAGGTGGCCGGCACCGAAGGCGGCATCACCTCGCTGCAGATGGACATCAAGATCGCCGGCATCACCGAGGAGATCATGAAGGTCGCGCTCGGCCAGGCGAAGGACGGCCGCATCCACATCCTCGGTGAGATGTCGAAGGCGCTCACCGCCGCCCGCGACGAGCTCGGCGAATACGCGCCGCGCATCGAGACCTTCAAGATCGCCACCGACAAGATCCGCGAAGTGATCGGCACCGGCGGCAAGGTGATCCGCGAGATCGTCGAGAAGACCGGCGCCAAGGTCAACATCGAGGACGACGGCACCGTGAAGGTCGCCTCCAACGACGGCGAGGCGATGAAGGCCGCGATCAAGTGGATCAAGTCGATCGCCTCCGATCCGGAGGTCGGCCAGGTCTATGACGGCACCGTGGTCAAGGTGATGGAGTTCGGCGCCTTCGTGAACTTCTTCGGCGCCAAGGACGGCCTCGTCCACATCAGCCAGCTGGCGGCCAATCGCGTGCAGAAGACCTCCGACGTCGTCAAGGAAGGCGACAAGGTCAAGGTCAAGCTGCTCGGTTTCGACGACCGCGGCAAGACCCGGCTGTCGATGAAGGCGGTCGACCAGGAGACCGGCGAGGACCTCGAGGCCAAGGCGAAAGCCGACAGGGCGGAAGCCGCCGCGCCGGCAGCGGAGTAAATCCGCGACGGCGGATCGATCGGAAAGGGCGGCCTCGCGGCCGCCCTTTTTTGTTTCATCCGACCACCTTGATGTAGGTGTCCTTCAAGACAATCTTGCCGTTGCGGAAGGTGTAGAGATCGCAGCCCAGCCATTCCTGTCGCTCGCCGCCGGTCGTTGTCGCGCTGCGATGCCACTCGGTGACGGCGCGATTGCCGGAAATGTATTCGGCGGTATGCCGCCACTGAATATTCGGACTGTTGGCGAACAACGCTTCAAAGAAAGCGCGGATTTCCGCCTTGCCGGTGTAGCTGCGACCGGACACATCCGGTCCCTTGGCGTTGCGAAAAACACCATCGTCAGCAAACGAACCGACGATGGCATCGACGTCATGTCGCGCGAATGCATCGCCTACCGCCTTCAACTGTTCCGGTGTGACGTCGGATGACATGACTTCCTCCCCGTATCGACCCGTGCGGATCATTCGTCCGCGATGACCTTCAATAGAGCCCGATCTCGATCGGTATGTCACTATCGCGGGCCTGCGGCCTTCCGGCCCAGTCTCCGCATCGCACCGCCGTTCACAAAGTCTCCATGTTCGGCCATCATCGTGGGCATCCGCCTCGACAATCCCGTTCACGATGACAGGTCGCACCCATGCTGAAACTCTACTGGGCGCCGCGCACGCGCTCCTTCACCACGCTCTGGCTGATGGAGGAATCCGGCCTTCCCTATGAGCGGGTGCTGGTCGACATTTCCACCGGCGCGCAGAAGGCGCCGGACTATCTCGCCATCAACCCGATGGGCAAGGTGCCGGCGCTGACCGACGGCGACGTCGCGATCGCCGAATCGGCGGCGATCTGCGCCTATGTCGCGGAGCGCTGTCCCGACGCCAGGCTGGCGCCGCCGCCCGGTGATCCGAAGCGCGGCAAATACCTGCAATGGATGTTCTTCGCGCCGAGCTGCATCGAGCCGGCGCTGATCCAGGTCTTCACCAAGCTCGAGGTGCCGGCGAGCACTGCGGCGTGGGGCTCGGCAACGCAGGTGTTCGACGTGCTGGAGCAGGCGCTGGACAGGGGGCCGTGGATTGTCGGCGATGCCTTTTCCGCCGCCGACATCGTGATCGGCTCGGGGCTGAACTTCGCGATCCGGTCGTTCAAGCTGGTGCCGACGCGTCCGGCATTCGACCGCTATCTCGACCGCTGCGTGGCGCGGCCCGCGTTCCAGCGCGCCGAGACAATCGCGGCGGGGTAGGGCGGCCGACAGCCATGCCTGAATTGCCCGAGGTCGAAACCGTGCGCCGCGGCCTGCAGCCGGCGATGGAGGGCGCGCGCATCGAACGCACTGAGACCCGCCGCGCCGGCCTGCGCTTTCCGTTCCAGGCCGATTTCGCCGCGCGGTTGCGGGGGCGCACGGTGTCCGGTCTCGGCCGCCGCGCCAAGTACCTGATGGCCGATCTCGATTCCGGCGACGTGCTGCTGATGCATCTCGGCATGTCGGGCTCGTTCCGCGTCGTCACCGGCGACGGCGCGGCGATGCCGGGCGAATTTCACCATCCGCGCAATGAGGACCGCATCCACGATCACGTGGTGTTTCACATGTCATCGGGCGCCATGGTGGTATTCAACGATCCGCGCCGCTTCGGCTCCATGAAGGTGATCGCGCGCGCCGCGCTCGACCAGGAGCCGCTGCTCAAGGGGCTCGGGCCGGAGCCGCTCGGCAACGCCTTCGATGCCGCCATGCTGGCGTCGGCCTGCGCCGGCAAGAAGACCAGCCTGAAGGCCGCGCTGCTCGACCAGCGGGTGGTTGCCGGGCTCGGCAACATCTATGTCTGCGAGGCACTGTTCCGCGCGCGCCTGTCGCCGCGCCGGCTCGCCGCGACGCTGGCGACGAAAACAGGTTTGCCGGCCGATCGCGCGCGGCGGCTGGTCGATGCGATTCAGGATGTGCTCAACGCCGCGATCGCCGCCGGCGGCTCGTCGCTGCGCGATCATCGCCAGACCTCCGGCGAACTCGGCTACTTCCAGCATTCGTTCAAGGTCTATGATCGCGAAGGCGGAACATGCCCGACGCCGGGCTGTCGCGGCACCGTGCAGCGCTTCACGCAGAACGGCCGCTCGACCTTCTGGTGCCCGAACTGCCAGAAGTGAGGGCTGCCGCGTCGTCATCCTGAGGGACTGGCCGGAAAGGAAATCGGTCAATCCAGGATAGAGCTATTTCCGCACGCAGATCACCCGTACGATGGACGTTTTCGCATCGCGTGCCGTGCCATCCGCCGCGACGCGATTGGCGGCGAGAAAGCCTCTCACCGCGTCCGCCGTCGTCAGAAGCGCCTGCGCCGCAGGTACGTCCGCGGATGCAGCGGCCACCACCGCCGGCTTGAGCCGCGCCAGCCCGGCGAAATCGCCGCCGGCATCGCGCGCCGCGGCGCCGGCAAAGCCCGGGCCCGGCGCCGGCGACAATGACAATTCGCCGGCGGTGCCGACCGGCGCGACGGCGGCGTTCACCGTGCTTGCGGCCGCGGCGCCGCCCTGGCTTCGCGGGTCGGCGATGCCGGTCAGTGTCACGGGCGTCGTCGCGGTGCCATGGCCGAGCGCCAGCGGATGCAACTCGCGGGCGCCGTAGATGCGCAGCAGGGCCAGGCCGCGTGCCTTGTCGACGGCGATACGGTCGGCATTGCCGTGACCGGCGATCGCGATCGTGCGGCAGCCTTCGACCACTTCGCGATCGGTGACGATATCGCCTTTGCTGCTCACCACGATGCCGGTGGCGTATTCGATCGATCTGCGCGGCGGCGGTCCGACGGCCTGCGCGCCGCGCGGAAACGGATCGAACGCGCTCGACATCGCTACCACCACCGGCTCCATCGTCGCCTTGCTGGCCTGGTCGTAGAGAATGGTGAGGATGCGCGCCTCGTTGCCGCGAAGATGGCCGCGCATGTAGAAATTCTTCGCGCCCTGGGTGCCGGAGAGCACGACGAAATCCGGCTTGACGGCCGAATAGCCGACCTTGCGTTCCGGCAACTGGCGTTCGCGGGCGGCAAGTTTCGCCGGCGTCAGGTCGGCCTGCCTGATGCGCGTCAGCGAAATCCGGATCGCGCCGGAGGGCGAGGTCCAGCGGGTGCCGCCGGCGTCGCTGGCATGGTTCGGCACCAGTCTGGCCGGCAGGCCGGTGCGCATGCCGGTGCCGGGGTCGCCGACCATCTTCCAGCCGACGCGGGCCTGCCGCTTCTTCGCGGCCTCGGCCAGTTGCTGGCGCTCCTGCGGATTGAGTACGCCGGTCGGCTTGCCGCGGCGTCCGTGCTGGAACGCCTTGATCGCCGTCACCATGCGGCTATTGGCTTCGCCGTTGATGAGGCCGTTATACTTGCCGACCCAGGCGAGGTCGGACTGGATCGCCCGCCGCCTCGCGGGCGTCATGGCCCTGGCGGTCTCCAGCGGCGTCTGCACGGCCGGCGCGGCCGCCGCCGTCCGGGCTGTCGTGGGAAACGTCGCGGCGGCGAGCACCAGGAATGCGGCAAGTGCCGGTCTCATGATGTCGATTGATGTCGATCCACACATCTCGAAACTCAAAGCGGTCGGCCCGGCTAGCGGGCTGTTGAAAAACGCTCTGTCGTCATTCCGGACGCCGCGCAAGCGGCGATCCGGAATCCAAAAAATGCGAAGAAAATCAGGACGGCTGGATTCCGGGCCCGCACCTTCGGTGCGCCCCGGAATGACCGCTCGGGACTTTCTCAACATCCGGCTGGAGCACAATCCTGAAAAGCGGAACCCGGTTTTCGGATAAGATCACGCTCAGGCAAAAAGATAAACGGCGGGTCCGGTTTAACGTGAGTGCATCAGCCCCAAGCACGAACATTGAGTCGGCAACGACGGTGTCGCGGTTCAACGCCGCCGGCCGCGATGAATCGGGCCTGAGCCGTGCAGTAGTGATGCGGGCATGCGTGCCTGCCGGATCCGCGGTTCGCGTGGTCCGGGACGTTCGGGCATTCAACAGAAGGTGCTCAATAGAATTTGTGGTTGATGCCGACGCGAAAGATGCTGGCGGAGACGCTGACCGTTTCCTGAACGCCCGGGACGATCTCGAAGGTCCGACGCTTGCCGAGATCGACGTAAAGATATTCGGCCTTGGCGGTCCAGCTTGGCGCCAGGACCACCTCCAGCCCGCCGCCGACGGTCCAGCCGGTGCGGAAATCGCGACCCGACGCCGGGAGGAGAGCATCGGAAGCCTTGATCTGGCCGACGGCCAGGCCGCCGGTCAGATATGGCAGCCACTTGCCGGTCGCTCCGACCGCCCAGCCGACGCGGCCGCGCAGCGTGCCCAGCGATTCGATCCGGGTGGCGCAGGGATGTGGCAGTGGCGAAGCCGCGCCGCAGGTGCTGGAACCGCCGCCGATATTGGCCAGCGAGTAGTCGCCCTCGAGGCCGAAGACCCACGAGCCCGCTTGCCAGTTGTAGCCCAGCGATCCGCCGATGAGCCCGCCCCGCATCGTGTAGGAGCCGTCGCCAACCAATTCTTCGGCGCCCTCGCCGGTTCCTTCGGGGGTGCCCTCGCCGGTCCCTTCGGGGGTGCCGCCGGTCCCTTCATCACTCACGGGGCAGGTATTGTAGAAGTTGCAGGGTATGCCAGAATCCGTTTGACTGGAGTGGCCCCAGCCATAACCGGCTGCGATGCCGGCGTATGGGCCGGTCCAGTTGTAGGGCGGCGGCCCATCTGATGCCGGGGCACTGTGCGCCCATGCGAAAGTAAATGCGGCGGCGATCGCCGCGATTGGCAAATGGCGCATGATAGCCGCCTCCCCTGAAACGACCTGGATAATAAAGCGCCCGGGCATGTGTTCAAGCGGTCGATGAAGGCGATTCACGGCTATCGGAACCAGAGGGACACGGGCCGGGATGTCGCCCGGATGCGGCTTCGGTTCCGATATTCCTTTGACGCAAGGGCTGCGACAGTGAAAGGAAACCCTGGAACCGCCAACCGGACCCAAGCCTTCGTTGCCAAGCCTTCGTTGCCAAGCCTTCGTTGCCAAATCGTCGTCGCCAAGCCCTTGTCTTTATGCCCTCGTCCCGGATGTGTGAATCATGCTCAGCGCGGAAGAACTCGAACGCTATGCCCGTCACATCGTGCTGCGGGAGGTCGGCGGCCCCGGACAGGCGAAGCTGAAGGACGCGCGCGTGCTGGTGATCGGTGCCGGCGGGCTCGGCGCGCCGCTGCTGATGTATCTGGCGGCGGCCGGCGTCGGCACGCTGGGCGTGATCGACGACGACGTGGTGTCGCTGTCGAACCTGCAGCGGCAGATCATCCATGCCACGCCCGATGTCGGCCGGCCCAAGGTCGACAGCGCCGCGGACACGGTTCTGGCGCTCAATCCGCACGTCGCATTGCGCACGCACGAGATGCGACTCGCGGCGGATAACGCCATGGCGCTGCTGCGCGGCTACGATATCGTCGCCGACGGCTCCGACAATTTCGCCACCCGCTACCTGGTCTCGGATGCCTGCTGCCTCGCCGGCAAGCCGCTGGTCACCGGCGCGCTCGGCACCTTCGATGCGTCGCTGACCACGATCCGCGCCCATGAGATGAACGGAAACGGCGACCTCAACCCGACCTATCGCTGCCTGTTTCCGGAAGCGCCCCCGCCGGGCACGGTGCCGGCCTGCGCCGAGGCCGGCGTCATGGGCGCGCTCGCCGGGACGCTCGGTTCGCTGATGGCGCTGGAAGTGATCCGCGAGATCGTCGGCTTCGGCGAAGGGCTGGTGGGACGGCTGTTGATGATCGATGCGCGGGCGATGCGGTTCGAGACGCTGCGCTACGCCCGCGATCCGGCCAACCCGCTCAACGGCGACCATCCGACGATCACGGATCTGAGCGGGCACGGGCACGTTGTCGGGTGAGAAGCCCCCCGTTCCCGAGTCGGCCCTGCGCAGGGACGGCGCTGCCATCCTGGGATCGCGCGCCCGTCACATCGCTAAAGCGTTTTCGAGCGAAGCGGGTGCCGGTTCGTGTCAGGAAAACGCGTTAAAAACAAAAATACAGAGCCCCGTTCCGATAGAATCGGAACGGAAATGGCATCAAAGAAACTCACACCATGTCGGGCAGGATACGGTCGGGCGGCTGGTGGCCGTCGAGCAGGGTGCGGATGTTGACGATGACCTTCTCGCCCATCTCGACGCGGCCTTCGATGGTGGCCGAGCCCATGTGCGGCAGCAGCACCACCTTGCCGGCCCGGGCGAGGCGCACCAGCCGCGGATTGACGGCCGGCTCGTGCTCGAACACGTCGAGCCCGGCGCCGGCGATTTCGCCGGCCTCGATCAGCCGGGTCAGCGTGTCCTCGTCGATCACGGTGCCGCGCGCGGTGTTGACGATATAGGCGTCCTTGCGGATCAGCTTCAGCCGCCGCGCCGACAGCAGGTGGAAGGTCGCCGGCGTGTGCGGGCAGTTCACCGAGATGATGTCCATCCGCGCCAGCATCTGGTCGAGCGAATCCCAGTAGGTCGCCTCGAGCTCGTCGGCGATCATCGGCGCGACCGGCTTGCGGTTATGATAGTGGATCTGCAGCCCGAAGGCGCGGGCGCGCCGCGCCACCGCCTGGCCGATCCGGCCCATGCCGATGATGCCGAGCCGCTTGCCGCCGAGCCGCTTGCCCAGCATCCAGGTCGGCGACCAGCCCGGCCAGTCCTTGCCCTCGGGAATGATATTGGCGCCCTCGATCATCCGGCGCGGCACCGCGAGGATCAGCGCCATGGTCATGTCGGCGGTGTCCTCGGTGAGCACCTTGGGCGTATTGGTCACGACGATGCCGCGCTCGCAGGCGGCGGCGACGTCGATATTGTCGACGCCGTTGCCGAAGTTCGCGATCATGCGCAGCCTGCAATCGGGCTGGTTGACGATGTCGGCGGAGATCTCGTCGGTCACGGTGGGCACCAGCACGTCGGCGGTGCGCGCGGCTTCCGCAAGCTGCTCCGGTGACATCGGCTGGTCGTCGAGATTGAGCTGGGCGTCGAACAGTTCGCGCATCCGGGTCTCGATGGAGTCCGGCAGCTTGCGGGTGACGACGACGAGCGATTTCTTCTTAACCGACATGACGTGTTCTCACGAAACAGCGTTCTGGCGAAACAATGCTGGCGCGACCGTGACGGACGCCGGCTCCGGCAGGACGGTCCACGGCGCCGGCCGGCTTGCACGAGGTGTCATCCAACCTGTTGCAGGATGACGGAAAATCGCATTGCGCGACACGGGCGTTCAATCCTCATTAACCGGGCTGGTCGAAACTGCGGCTGCCGCACCGTTCTCGACTGATCCACGGGTTCTCAGGGTTTCCGCGAAGCCGCCTCGGTCAGGCCAGGCTGCTGCTGATTGCTGACGACTGAAGTCCTCTCTAGCAGATGGCCGGGCCAAGACAAGAACCCTGGGGACCGCGCGCCGCGCATGCGGTGGAACCGGGATCGGGCAGGCGGAAGTTGCGTTGCGTGAGGGGGTCCGGGTCGATGGCGTTCAGGGGTTTTGCGGAAGCGGTCTTGCTGGCGGGGGTGTTGTCGGCGGTTCCGCTGGCCGCGAGCTTGTCGGCGACTCCCATGGGCGCCGCGGTCGGGCCGGTCAGCGGCCTGCCGATCCCGCGCTACGTGTCGCTCAAGTCCGATCACGTCAACGTCCGCGTCGGGCCGACCAAGGACAACGACGTGCGCTGGATCTACACCCGTGCCGGCCTGCCGGTGGAGGTGACCGCGGAGTTCGAGAACTGGCGGCGCGTCCGCGATTCCGAAGGCGCCGAGGGCTGGGTCTATCACTCGCTGCTGTCGGGCCGGCGCACCGCGGTCGTGACCATGAAGTCGAAGGACGAACTCGCAACGCTCTACGATCGCGCCGATGCCGGCAGCACCGTCGCGGCGCGATTGCAGGCCGGGGTGGTCGCCCAGGTACGCCATTGCAATGGCGGCTGGTGCCATATCAGCGGCGATGGCTTCGACGGCTGGATCAAGCAGCAGCGGCTATGGGGCGTCTATGCCAACGAGAAGGTGAACTAGGGCCATTTCCGTTCCGATTCTATCGGCACGGGGCTCCATAGCCTTGTCTTG